>JAZRLT010000153.1:0-1709 GCA_045646995.1 Eubacteriales bacterium
CTCGCGAAAATCCTCGCCGAAAAATAATCTTAAAATAGCAAAAACCCAAAACTAACCGTAGCGCAGATCACCTACGCGGAGTAGGTCGCCGCGCGGAGTAGGTCGATTCTGCCGAGTACAAAAAAAGAAGGTCTACCGCAAGGGCAGACCTTCTTTTTTGGCACCCGCAACGGGAATCGAACCCATAACTAACCCTTAGGAGGGGTTTATTATATCCATTTAACTATGCAGGCATATTGTTTGGTGACTCGAATACGGCACACACCGCTGACGCTCCGGAAAAAGTCTCGCTTGCAGTAGGTTTCTACTGCGTCGCTCTTCTTTTTCCGCTCTGTGCTCGTCTTCTCGTCCCCAAGGTTTCCCAAAAACGGCACACACCGCTGACGCTTACGCAAATCCCGCGATTTGAAGCGCCTATCCATTTTAATCGTTAATGCCCCTGTTTGTCAAGTGCTTTCGGGCAAAATTGTGCATATAATCATTGTGAAGGCGTTTAGTTTGTGGAAAAATGTTATTGAAATATTGTTAACACTGTGATAAAATATTGAATGAAATTTTTTATAATTTTATATACGGAAAAGTGATTATGGAAAAGATTTATCAGAATAAGGTCGTCAAGTTTGGCGGCAGCTCCCTCGCTTCGGCGGAGCAGATGAAAAAATGTGCAGATATCATTAAGGCGGACCCTGCCCGTCGTTTTGTCGTGCCCAGCGCTCCCGGTAAGCGTTTCGGCAGCGACACAAAGGTTACCGACCTTCTTATCTCTTCTTATAAGAAGAGCGCTTCCGGTGAGGATTGGTCGGCTGATTTTGCTGAGATCGAAAGCCGTTACAACGATATTATCGCAGGTCTCGGTATGACTCTCAGCCTTGAAAGTGAATTTGCGGCTATCCGTGAAAAGCTTTCTAAGGGCACTACTCTTGACTATACCGCTTCGCGCGGAGAATATCTTAACGGTATTATCCTTGCAAATTATCTCGGTTATGAGTTCGTTGATGCGGCTAACGTTATTTTCTTTGACGCGGAAGGTCGTTTCGACGCTGACAGAACTAACTTTATTATGTCCGAACGTCTTTCGGGTATGAAGAATGCGGTGATTCCCGGCTTCTACGGAAGAAAGCATGACGGCTCTATCAAGACCTTCAGCCGCGGCGGTAGTGACGTTACCGGCGCTATCGTTGCACGTGCCGTTTCTGCGGACATCTATGAAAACTGGACCGACGTTTCGGGATTCCTTATGTGTGACCCCCGTATCGTCGAGAATCCCCACCCCATCAAGGTCGTTACCTATCGCGAGCTCCGCGAGCTTTCCTATATGGGCGCGTCTGTTCTCCACGAGGACAGCATTTTCCCCGTTAAGATCGCGGGTATTCCCATAAACATCCGTAATACCAACCGTCCCTCCGACGCAGGTACTCTTATTCTTACCTCCGCAGACGGATATACTACCGATGATATCATTACCGGTATCGCGGGCAAGAAGGGCTTTGCGGTTATTCGTATCGAAAAGGATATGATGAATCAGGAGCTCGGCTTCGGTATGCGTGTACTTAAGGCGTTTGCTGAACTCGGTATTCAGTTCGAGCATCTTCCCTCGGGTATCGACACCATGAGCGTCGTCGTTAACGAATCCGAAATTTCCGGCAGGGAAGAGTTGATCGAGGAAGCTCTCCGCGCGGCTGTAAACCCCGACCACCTCGCTTGGCATA
>JAZRLT010000154.1:0-8143 GCA_045646995.1 Eubacteriales bacterium
ACATGGCTACGATCCGACTTTATGGATGGTTTGATTGCCAACGTCAATTTTCGTACCGTCCTCTTGGCGTACAATATCACGCAGGCGATCGTAAATATCCACACCGAATGCCGTGGGGATCAATGCGCCCAAGGTCAATACCGAGGCAAGAACAGCGGCGACCAATCCAACCCTTCGTAAAACAATACGTTTAGGACGAACAGGCTTGGTATCATCCACAATAACGACGCATTCGTTCTTAGTCTTTTCGATTACTGAAAAGACCTTTTCCTCGGTCAATGCTTCGGAGGAATTACGCTCGTTTAACAGCTCGGAGCAACGGCGTATCGTCATCATATCGCCTAGCCCGAGACAAAGCATATCGGTTTCGTAATCCAACAACTTTTCCAAAGCCGCGTTATCGAGTTCATCTAAAGCAAAAGCATTCGCGTCAATCATCTCCTTAAGTTCTTTTCCGCTCATATCATTTTGCATCCTTTTTTCCACTTTTCTTACCTCCTTCACTATTAATATGTCGCGTTTTTATAAAACGTCTATAAAAAATTTAAAAAAATTAATAAAATTTTTCTTTTATTGCATTTTCGAGCTTTCGCCGTATCGAGGCGGTAGTGTTTCTTACTGTACTTCCGCTTACTCCGAGCAGGGTTGCAACGTCAACCGCCTTCATTCTTTTCAGATAAACGAGCTCGTATATTTCACGCTCGCGCGGGGTCAGCACACTCAAAAGCTTTTCTATCGCTCCGCCCTCGAGCCAGCTATCATAAAGAGCTTCTTCAAAAACGTCGATTTGCGAATCGGCATTTATCGGTTCATAGTCGGCGGTTCTTCTTAACCGCTCCTTATACTTGCGATTGACTGCCAAGGACACCCTTTTGGACGCAACCGCCAGCCATCCGTCGGGGTTTTCGTGGTTCTTAAGAACCCTTATCTTTTGACAGCAGAGAAGATATATTTCGGCGATACAATCCTCGCCGAGAACGTTATAGTTTTCCTGCAATACCGAGCGCACCACGGCGCACATTACGCCTTGGTTACGTTTGATCAGCGCCTCGATAAAGTCGGAGTCCTTCTGCGCAAGACGAAGCTTATCATTTTCGGTTGTATTCAAAAAAGACTCCTCCTTTCCGACGTTGATACTATCCTAACGGTCACACGTTTCTTTATATCACATCCGCGCCGTTATGTCAAATTTCCGAGCTTATTCGAGCCGCGGAATTTAAAGCAAGAAAGAAACGCGGATATAATTAATGAAAACAAGTGCAGAAAGATAGGTTTTATCTCCTATTTTTATTGACTTGAGTGGCATAAAGTGATACAATAATACTGAATAATTATGTGGGGCGGATATGATGGTAAAAGCGATAATTTTTGATGGAAACAGCATACTCAACCGTGCGTTTTACGGGGTACGTCCCCTTACCGCGCCCGACGGTTTACCCACCAACGCGCTTTTCGGATTTATCAGCATGATAAACAAGTCCTTTTCGCAAATCGGAGGCACGGCAGACTTCGCCGCAATCGCCTTTGACCTTAAGGACAAGACCTTTAGGCATCTTGCGGTAGACACCTACAAGGCAACGAGAAAGCCGATGCCCGACGACTTGGCTCTCCAGCTTCCCGTTGCAAAGGATATCGCGAGAGCGCTCGGTTTAAAGGTTTTCGAAATATCGGGATACGAAGCCGACGATATACTCGGTACGCTTTCCGCGAAATTCACCGAGAACGGCATTGATACATTCATCGTTACGGGAGACCGCGACAGCTTCCAGCTTATAAACGACAGTGTCACCGTCCTACTCGCGTCAAACGACGAAACCAAGATAACCACCCCCAAGGAAATAAAAGAGAAATACGGAGTCGAACCGAAAAAGCTTATCGATATCAAAGCTATCATGGGCGACAGCTCTGACAACATTTCGGGCATCCCCGGCATCGGAGAAAAGGGTGCGATCAAGCTAATATCCGAATACGGCTCGCTCGACGGCGTTTACGAGCACGCTGACGAAATCAAAGGAAGCGTCGGAAACAAGGTGCGTGAAAACAAGGATTCGGCGTACACCTCGCGCTTTCTTGCCGAAATAAAGTTAGACGTTCCGTTAGGTTGTGACGCAACGGAATGCGCATACTCGGGCGCGGATGTAAATACGCTTCGTGAACTATATACACAACTCGGGTTCCGACAGTTTTTGGAAAAGCTCGAGGCTAACGCCCCGACGGTCGAAGCCGACGAAGAAAGCTTCGTTTCGATAAACGAATTAACGTACACCGAAAACAAAACCATATATATCCACGCAGACGAAGAAAAATTATATATATCCGACGGAGAAAAATTATATTCGGGCGAAATCGATTCGCTTAAAAAAATCGCGAGTTTCAAAAACGCGGTTTGCTGGTCCTCGAAGGAGCTTCGTCACATAGCCTCGAAGCACAACGCAAGTTTTGAAAACACGCTCGACGATTTATCGCTTATGGCGTATATATGCGCGCCGGCGGACAACGGCGTTTCATTCGGCAAGGCGGTATTAGACAACCTCGGGGTCACTTCCTCGGAGGTCAAGGTATCTCTTCTTCCCTCTCTTCACGAGAAATTGCAGAAAAAGCTCACCTCCGATATGAAGCGGCTTTACGAAACCATCGAGCTTCCGCTCGCGAGAGTGCTTTTCGACATGGAAAAGCGCGGATTCAACGTTGACAAGAGCGCGCTCGACAGATTCGCCGAGGATTTATCGAAATCGATTTCCGAAGAGGAAGAGGCAATATGGGCACTTGCGGGCGAAAGATTCAATATCAACTCGCCGAAGCAATTAGGAACCGTTCTTTTCGAAAACCTTATGCTTCCCCACTATAAAAAGACCAAAAGCGGTTATTCGACCGACGCCTCGGTTCTTGAAAAATTAGAGCCTTATCATCCGATAATCGGTCTGATTCTCGATTACCGCAAGGATACAAAGTTAAAAAACACCTATTGCGACGGTCTCGGAGCCCAGATATCCGACGACGGACGCATTCATACAACCTTCAAGCAAACCCAAACGCTTACCGGAAGACTTTCATCGGCAGAGCCGAATCTTCAAAACATTCCCGTTCGAAGCGAAAAAGGAAAGGAATTGAGAAAATTCTTTGTCGCCGACGAGGGAAAGGTTCTTATCGACGCCGACTATTCGCAAATCGAATTGCGTGTGCTTGCTCACGTTTCCGACGACGAAACGTTAATCAACGCATTTAACAACGGCGAGGATATCCACACGGTCACCGCAAGTCAGGTCTTCGGTGTACCGTTCGAGCAGGTAAACGGCGAAATGAGAAAGCGTGCCAAAGCCGTAAACTTCGGTATTATTTACGGAATCGGCGATTATTCGCTTTCCCAAGATTTAAAGATACCCCGCAAGGTCGCGGCAGAATATATAGAAAATTATCTTTCGAAATATTCGGGCGTTCGCGATTATCTCGACTCAACAAAACGAGAAGCACGCGAAAACGGATACGTCGAAACGATGTTCGGCAGAAGGCGATATATCCCCGAGCTTGCGGTATCCAACAAAAACCTTCAAGCGTTCGGCGAGCGAGTCGCGATGAACACGCCTATTCAGGGCGCGGCGGCGGATCTTATAAAAATTGCTATGATTCGCGCCGATAAAATGCTTAAGGAAGCGGGACTCAAAGCGCGTCTTATACTCCAGATACACGACGAACTGATTATAGAATCTCCCGCAGAAGAAGCAACGCAAGCCGAAGCAATTCTCCGCGAGGCTATGCAGGGTGCGGCAGAATTCAGAGTACCGCTTCAGGTCGATATCGGTGTCGGAAAAAGCTGGTACGACGCCAAGGATTAAAAATAATTTCTTAATATAAAGAGGGCAAAAATGGAACTTAAAAATCTTAACGGCAGAAAAGCAAAAGAGCTTCTCGTATATCCCGACTATACCGACAGAGAGCTTTCGGGAAAGCTTACGGGCGGTAATTACAGCGAGGGTCTCGCGTCGATTTCCGCAGTCCTCAAGCAGGGCGGTCACGACGTCAAGCTTATGCATCTTTTATATCTCCACAGCGAGACCGAATTCAAGGAAAAGCTTAAAGCCTTGGGCGAGTTCGATATTATCGGATTTTCTATCCGTACCACCGCATTCCACGACTGCAAGCAATACATCAAATGGGCGAAAGAGGTTCTTCCCGACGCGCTCATAACCTGCGGCAGCTATCATTGTACTCTCGCTCCCGAGGAGGTTATCGCCGTTGACGGCGTTGACGTTATAACTATCGGTGACGGCGAGTATTCGGCACTCGAGCTTTGCGACAAGATGAGCGCAGGCGAGGATTATACCAACATCGAAAGCATGTGGTTCAAGCTTGACGACGGCACTATCAAGAGAAACCCCGTCGCTCCCCTTTTCGCCGATCTCGACAGACTCCCCATTCCCGACTTCGAGCTTTTCGATTACGATAATCTCGACAGCGTAAAGGTCGGTACCGCGATAGTTATGATGAGCCGCGGATGCAGATACAACTGCACTTATTGCGGAAACTCTCAGTTCAGAAACGTTTACCCCAACAAGAAGATCTATTCGCGTTTCCGTTCGCCCCAAAACGGCATTCTTTATCTTAAAACACTTCTCGCAAAGCATCCTCAAATCAAGGTAATCAACTTCCGTGACGCTATCTTCAATATGATTCCCGAATGGTTTGACGAATTTCTCGATCTTTATACCAAGGAAATTCACCTTCCCTTTACGGGCAACATCCGTTTCGACATTCTTACCGAGGACACGGTATGCAGAATGAAGGAGGCGGGATGCTATACCATCGATATGGGCTTGGAAAGCGGCGATCAGGAAATGCGCTTTAAGTATCTCAAGCGCTATATGACCGACGAAATGATTATAAATTGCAGCAAGTGGTTCCATAAATACGGCATCGCTCAGCTCACCTACAACATAATCGGTCTCCCCTACGAGGACAAATACCGCGCGCTTAAGACCATAAAGCTCAACGCTCGAGCAGGTGCTGACCGCGTTATCCCCAACATTTTCTATCCCTACCCCGGCACCAAGCTTTACGACATCGCGATGGAGGGCGGATTCATTCCCGAGGGCGGTGTTTCGCCCGACGCGAGAGTTCCGCTCGTTCAGCCTCAATTCCCTGAGCACGAGGTTCTCTATCTCGAGGCTTACTTTGCTCACTTCGTACGCCGCTACAAATGGGCGTTCGCTATGCCCTCTTGGCTCGGCAAACCCTACGAAAAGTGGCTTGACAGCCGTGCTACCGGCAAACACGTCCCCTATAAATTCCTCGTCAAGGTTCACGATATTTATGCAAAAGCAAGAAGCAAGGTCAAGAACTTCGTTATCGACCATCTTCCCAAGCTTTACATGAAGCTCCGTACGCTCAAGCACAGAAAGAAAGCCAAGGGTTAATAAAACTTTATTCAGGATGATGATATGTCAGGAACTCTTTATATAGTCCCTACCCCGATAGGAAACCGCGGCGACATAACCGACCGCGCAAGAGAGACCTTGGAACAGGTCGATTTTATCGCGGCGGAGGATACGCGCGTCGGCGGTAAGCTTTTAATGATGCTCGGAATCAAAAAAACCTTAGTCAGCTATCACGAGCACAGCAAGAGCACCGTATCGCAATCTATCGTCGAGCGTTTACTCTCGGGCGAAAATTGCGCGTTGATCACCGACGCGGGCACTCCTGCGGTAAGCGACCCCGGCGAAAAGCTCGTCGCTGTTTGCTCGGAAGCGGGCATAACGGTAACTGCGCTCCCCGGTGCCTGTGCCGCAATAACTGCCCTTTCCGCTTCGGGACTCGCCTCGAGGAGATTTTGCTTCGAGGGCTTCCTTCCCGAAAACAAAAAAGAACGACGCGAAAGAATCGAGGAATTGGCGCATGAAAAGCGCACCTTTATTCTTTACATTTCGCCCCACGACACCGATAAATATTTATCTGAGCTTGCCGAAGCGCTCGGCGAACGAAAATGCATTCTCGCCAAGGAGCTCACAAAGATTCACGAGCGATATTTCAGAGGCACGGTAAAAAGCGTCGCCGAAGAATTTTCCACGCTTACCCCTCCCGAAAAGAAGGGTGAGTTCGTTATGATATGTGAAGGAAACACCGAAGAAGAGGCGTTTTGGAAGGAAATGACAGTCGAGGCTCATTTCGAGCATTATCTGTCGCTCGGACTTTCTAAAATGGATGCCTGCAAGCAGGTCGCGCGCGACCGCGGTGTCGGAAAAGGCGACATTTACAAGATAGTAAACTCTTAATTATTACGAAAGGACGGTTTTATGAGTATTAATCGATTACGGATTATCGTTTTTATAATGGTGATATGCCTGACATTCCCGATAATCAACGTTAACGCCGCAGAAAACGCGGTAACAATAACGATGAGCTCGGTCGGCGACGTATATCACGGCGGTGAATTCACGGTACGCTTAAACGTATCAAAGCCTTCAAAGGCTCTCGCCGGAATAGAATTCGTACTCGATTACGACTCGGAATACGTCCTTCCCAAAATCACCGAGAATACCGAATTCGGGCGCGAAATGGACGTATTTATGGTCTCCTCGCCCGACGGTTGGGAGCAGATGTGCTACCATTCAAAGGATAATTCAAGATATCATTTAAGATTCGTTATGCCCGAAAACAGCCAAAGCTATCTCGATACCGCAAACGAGCTCGTTTTGGAAATCCCCTTCATCGTACGCACCCCCGGAAGCTTTGAATTCAAAATCGAAAACGACAGCATCCTCGCCTTCGGCGCGGACTCGGCGGTGACCTCTTATTCGGGACTCGGAAGCTCGCTCGGCGTAACTGCCGCGAGCGAAGGCATTAAGCTTTCGGCAATTTTGGACGGAGAATCAACGGCAGTTGCGGGAGATCCGTACAATATCGGAATTTCCGTTACCAATCTCGGCGACGCTTCGGGAATAGTAGCGCTTGAATTTGACGTTTATTACGACAAAGCTATCTTCGAGCCGACCGTAAAATCAAACACTCAAAACGAAATGGATATTTTTATCACCTCTGCGCCCCAAAACGCTTGGGAGCAGATGTGCACGCTTTATGAGTCCGAGGGTAAATACACTATACGTCTTGCCGCAAATAATTGCGACGACCCCTCGAAAGCCGAGGTTTTGCATTCGGGCGGTGCCTTGACGCTTTCTCTTCCCTTTACCGTTATCGGCGGTGAGGGCTCGGTAGGCTCTTTTGAAATCGATACGACGTCCTTGATTGGACTCAACAACCTTATGGGCGCAGTTGCGGGCACCGGCGATCAGACCGACGTTTCGGTAACCGCTCCCATTAAATTCTCGCCCGAGCAGTTAGGCTATACCGTAAAGGACGGATATCTCCTTTACGTCCCCGAAAAAACCAACGTATCCGACTTCTTGGCTCCGATGCCATCGGGATATCGTATTATTTCGGCAGGCAATCCCGTAACCGACGGATACGTGCGTACGGGTTATACGCTTCTCGACGACAAGGGCTACGGAATTACCGTTATCGTTAAGGGCGACGTAAACGGCGACGGACTCGTAAATATATTCGACTGTGTACAGGCAAAAGCCATATATTACGGAAAATCCACTCCCCAGCCCACCGAAATCCTCGCAGGCGCTATCGTAAACGGAAGCTCGATAACCGTTTTTGATTATTTACGAATCAAGGCTCATTATCTCGGAAAATCAGACATTAACGCTTAAAGGTAATATCTATATGAAAAAAATCGTTTCGATCGTTTTACTTCTTGCCGTCGGCGCGGCGACGTTTTGCGGTTGCGCCAACAATGAATTCAAAAAAGCGGACGACACCGCGGCGGGCTATATCGAGGCTCTTCTTCTTCGCAACGAGGACGGAATGAAAGGCTTTATCCACCCTGATTATTTAAGCGAAGCGATACCTGACGACGAATTTTACAAATCGCTCGAGGAACAATTTTTGCCCGTCGGCAACAAACTCGACGCGCTCGAAGCGGGCGAGAAGAATTACGTCGAAAATACCGATATATCGGGAACGGTCCTTCAATGCAAATACACAATTCGTACTAACGAGTTATTCTATAACGTTGAATTGATGATCGTAGACAACGACAACGGTTACGGAGTCGCGGCGGTCTCTATGGAAATCAACTTTGAGT
>JAZRLT010000155.1:0-3553 GCA_045646995.1 Eubacteriales bacterium
GAACGACATGGCTACGATCCGACTTGATTGCGAGCTCGGGAACATACCCTCCTCAAAGCCCGCGATAAATACCGTCGGGAATTCGAGACCCTTCGCGGAATGGACGGTCATAAGAACGACCGAATCGCTGTCCTCATCGTAATTATCGATATCGCTTACAAGCGCAATTTCATTAAGGAACTCGGTAAGAGTCGGGTTTTCCGAGGTTTCGGCAAAAAGCTTTGCCGAGGAAACAAGCTCTAAAATATTTTCCTCGCGGCTCTCGCCGTCGTCAAGCTCGGCAAGCATCGCGCGGTAGCCCGTAGCCTCGATAACGCGGGAAACGGTATCGGGAAGGTCGTGGGTCCTCGCGTAGTCGCGGAGATCGTTGATAAGCGAGCCGAAGCCTTCAAGCTTGGGATAAACTCGTAATAATTCCTTACGCGTTCCCGCACTCGCGATGACCGAAAACATACTTACGCCCTCGGCTTCGGAGATACGCGCTATCTTTTCGACCGTGGTATCACCGATAGAACGCTTCGGGATATTGATTATTCTTCTTAATCTTACCGTATCGGCAGGGTTGGCAATTACCGAAAGATAGGCGAGGATATCCTTGACCTCTTTTCGCTCGTAAAACCTTATACCGCCGTAGATACGGTAGGGTATCTTCTTTTTAACGAAGGTCGTTTCGAGGCTGTTCGACAACGCATTGACTCGATAGAGAACGGCAAAGTCCGAATAATTCTTTCCTTCCCCGACCTTCTTTTTGATAGTGTCGCAAATAAACGCCGCTTCCTCGGCTTGGGTATAAAGGCGCTTCATCTTGACCTTTTCGCCCTCGCCCGCGTCGGTCCACAATTCCTTACCCTTACGGTCAACGTTGTTTCTTATAATACCGTTTGCGGCGGCGAGAATATTTCCCGTCGAGCGGTAGTTTTGCTCGAGTCGGATAATCTTCGCGTTACGGTATTCGAGGTCAAAGCCGAGAATATTATCGACCGTCGCACCGCGGAAGGAGTAAATAGATTGGTCGTCGTCGCCGACAACGCAAATATTATTTCTCTTGCCCGCCAGCTGAGCGACAAGACGGCTTTGGGAAATATTGGTATCCTGATACTCATCAACGAGGATATATTTGAAATGCTCACGGTATTTATCGAGAATTTCGGGATGCTCGTCGAAAAGACGGGAGGTAAGCATAATTATATCGTCAAAGTCAAGCGCGTTCGCCTGCTTAAGACGCTTTTGATAGAGATGGTAAGCCTGACTCGTCTTTACCTGACGGTGATCATATCCGGCGTCGGCGGAAAGCTCGGCGGGAGTTTGGCAATTTTCCTTGGCGCGGGAGATCGCATTAAGCGCGGCGCGCGGAGGAATAACGCTTTCGGGAACGTTTAACTCCTTCAATACCTCGGAAACAAGCTTTTTCGAATCGTCGGCATCGTAAATCGTAAAATCGTTACCGTAGCCGATAAGGTCGATATGACGGCGGAGAATACGTACGCAAACCGAATGGAAGGTGCCCGCCCATATCTCGGACGCCCTTTCACCGACCGTCTTTAAAAGACGCTCCTTGAATTCCTTTGCAGCCTTGTTGGTAAAGGTTATACAAAGAATTCTGTACGGCTCGGCAGGATCGACGGCACATTTCCTCAAAACCTCGCGAACCTCGTCGGATTTACCGCTTTTAAGCGCCTTTTCCATTAAAGGAATGAGGCTTTCGGAGTTTTCGGGGATATTTTTGTCGGTTGCGGCGCGTCCGAAAAGGACTAAATTCGCGATACGGTTTACTATAACCGTAGTCTTTCCGCTTCCCGCCCCCGCGAGGACGAGTAAAGGGCCTTCGGTAGTATAAACAGCCTCTCTTTGGCGGTCGTTTAAAAAGCCGAAGTATTTATCAAAAAGCTCTTTTTTTAATTTAAGGTATTGCGAGGACATAGACACTAAAGTTTCTCCATTATAATAATTAGATACATTATAATACATTATCTCCGACAAATCAATAGAAATTTCAAATAAAACTCCCTGCCCTCCGCCCTCATTTTTTCAAAACTGTTCAATTTGTATAAAAAGTTAAAAAATTCGTTTTTCCTATTGCTTTTTTTATCGGAATGGTTTATAATAATTCCACCTAATAGGGCGTATTGCGCCCAAAATATTTATTTTTAAAGGAGAAAAAATTATGAAGAAGATACTCGCGTTTCTTCTCGTAGCAGTTATGCTTTGTGCTGCTTTCGTAGCTCCCGCTTCCGCAGCTGCAAGCATCAACACCGGTCTCGAAGCACAGGCTCTCGAAGAAGGTATGGCTGCTCCCAAGATCGACGGTAAAGTCGGCACTATCGAATACGGTGATGCTGCTCTTACCTATTCCAAAGATAAGGCTCAGTTCGCCGCTAACGATGATCACGACGACTACAACGACTGGGACTTTGATTTCTACATCACCTGGGACAAAGACAACCTCTATATGGCTTGGGTTGTTAAGTCCGCTGTCCATCATCCCCTCGAAAAGGGTACCTATGATGATGCTATGAACAAGATCTCCGACGTATGGCCCGAAGACGGCTCTATGCTCGGCCACATGTGGTGGAACTCCTGCATTCAGTTCATCATTACTCCCGGTGCTCCTAAGGCAGGTCAAACCGACTACGCTGCTAACTACCTCGAAGTAGGTCTCTGCCAGCTCGACGACGGCGACGTTGGTCGTGTTGCTTGGAGCTATCCTGCCGGCGTAAGCGCTGACAGAATTTCCATCAACGACTGGGAAGCTGCTGTTGTAAGAAATGACAGCGCTAAGACCACCACTTACGAAGTTGCTATTCCTTGGAACATGTCCGGTATCGCTAAAGCAGGTACTAACGAAAAGTTCGGTCTCACCTTCGCTGTTGCAGCTCAGGAAAACTACAACAAGCAGAAGGGTATGATCGAATGGAACGACGCTATCCTCGGCAGCAAGCAGCCTGACAACGCAGGCGTTATCACCCTCAAGTCCGACAAAATTATCGACATTTCCACCGATAATATAGTTCTCGTTGACGGCGAACAGCCTGCTGAATCCGAAGGCAAGCTCAAGTTCAAGATCGACCGTATCAACGAAAAGCTCGCAGGCGAAGACGTTGCTCTTAAGACCAAGTCCGACGTTGAAATCAACACCAACTGGGCTCAGGCTATCCTTCTCGCTCCCGTTGAAGGCAAGGATAACGTTTACTCCGTAGTTGCTTCCAAGCAGGGCGACGGTAACGGCGAAGTTACTTTCGACGAATACGAAGACGGTATGCTTATCCTCGGCGTTCACTCCGACTGTCAGGATCCTTCTCAGGCTGACCAGTTCTCCGGTTACGTTGAAAAGGCTAACGCTATGGCTCTTCCTGTTGGCTCCGAGCTCACCCTCTGGGGCGTAGACCTCAAGGAAGGCAAGCTCCTTTACTCCAACGCTATCTTCTATGCTGCTGACATCGCAGAAGACGCTTTCATCAACGGCGCTCCCAGTGATGACTCCAGCGTTGAAGAATCCTCCGAGGCTCCTTCCGAAGCTCCTTCCGAAGCTCCTTCCGAAGAACCCTCTGAAGAA
>JAZRLT010000156.1:0-19672 GCA_045646995.1 Eubacteriales bacterium
TGTAACGGTTAACCCCGTTCGAGAGTTCGAATCTCTCCTTCTCCGCCAAATAAAAAAGGTATGCCTTGTGCATACCTTTTTTATTTGATTTGAAGAGATTCGAAGGGCGAGAAAAAACGTGTCGGGGACACGTTTTTTCCGCCACAGCGTAGCAGACGGCATCGAAAGAGGCACGGAGTGCCGTATGGAGATGCAACGGCTGCGAAGGAATCTCTCCTTCTCCGCCATGAAAACACCCTCATTGTGATACAATGAGGGTGTTTTCAATGATATCCGTTCCTTGCGGAACGGGTGATATATCTTCGATATGATACCCACCTTCGGTGGATGATATATGCCTTCGTCATATGAAGGAACGGATATTATATCATGCTTGCGTAGCAAGTATATCATACGGCAATGCCGTATATCATATCGCACCAGCGATATATCATTTCAAATCGTTAAAAGACAAGGAATCGTTAAATTACAACTATAATCGTTGATTTACAGAGGTAATCGTTATATTACAGGCGGTAATCGTTGAAAGACAGCAAGTTTTATGATATAATATGTTAAAGGCGGTGAATTGATATGTTTGAACTGACAAATGATCAGAGAAAATGTTTTGCTCTTGTGCCTGTTCGCGATCAGTGGGAACGCATTGAAGCAAAACCAAGTCCTTACGACCAATTCAAGACATATCTTTATCTTGAAGGTGATACGATTGTCAAGTGCATTTTGTCCGGTGATTCACAATACTGCGAATATGAATTATCCGAAAAGGTCAGCCTGGATAGGAAATATTTGTTACCTAAAACGGCAAAGGGGAAGCCTACGCTTCTGTCATCTTCTACCATTCTAAAGCGCAACGGCATTGGAATGCGGTTGAATTATAATGATAAAAGCATTCACATATACAACGAAAAAACCGAATGCTCATATTTCTTCAACAGTTATTTGCATGATGATGTTTGCGATTTAGACGGATTCTCTCGGTGGGTTGAAAACTGGTGTAAAGAAACAACAGACTCAGACATAGCAGATATCATTCGTTTTTCTCAGCAAGAACGCAGACACATTCGTTATCAAGAAGGCGACGTATTTCGCTTCAAGATTGGTCGTAGGTTATATGGCTACGGAAGAATCCTTCTTGATTATGACAAGATGCGGAAAAAGAAGGAACCCTTCTGGGATATCCTTATGAGCAAGCCTTTGGTTTGTAGCGTATATCATATTGTTACGGATCGGTGCGATGTTTCGCTTGACGAGTTGCAGCATCTTGGCTCACTACCTTCAACAATTATCGCAGATAATTCGTTGTTTTATGGCGAATATAAAATCATAGGTAATTTGCCGGTTGCTGAAAATGAGGACTATCCCGTAATGTATGGCAACAGTATTCATATGGGTGAAAAAGCAGTTTGCTATCAATGTGGAAAAAACTTTCGTAAAATTGACAACGGTACAGCGATATGTGGAGGATTCGTAAATAACGGAGTTTCCTTCAATCTGAATTTCACCTTAGATATTTTGCAACAATGCGTAGTTGAAGGATCAAACAATCCATACTGGTCACATTATTATCCGCATTGGGTTGATAGAGACTTGCGCAATCCGAAGCATGCCGAAAAACTACAAGCGGTAAAAGAGCAGTTTGGATTATAAAAATGCACCCCCTAAAATGACTTTGCACCCCCCCCTTGACTCAAAAGGGGGCGCATTTGTATTAAAATTAGGGTGAGTCTTCAAAGAATAACCGTAATCTTGATACAAGGTTGCGGTTATTTTCGTTTCATGGTATAATAGAGAAAAGGCGGTGATTATGTGGAGTTAATTCAAGAATATCTTGCATTAGTGACTGATGTTGTGTTTCCTAAAGAATTTAGTGAAAATGCATATTTCGCAGACTTTTCAAAAGAACACAATCGCAAAGTAACCAGAATGCGTAAGATTGCTACTGAGATTGAGCAAAAATATCCAGAACTTAAAAGTGAATTTTGCAAAATGCTTTCTCACGAAACTGCTGGCGTCCGAATTTGGGTCGCACACCATGTTCTTGAGGTTATGAATTGCGATAAAGCTTACAGAAAAGCCGCTTTGAAAGAAATTCGTAAACAAGCAAGAACGGATAAAACTGCGAATGGATTTGGTGAAAAAGTATGGTTACAGGAGTGGTATAAATCCCATCCAAAGGACAGATGGATCTAAATGCACCCCCTAAACCCAATTTGCACCCCCTGATCCTCCAATGCACCCCATAAAATGACTTTGCACCCCCTAACCTCAAAAGGGGGCGCATTTGTATTAAAATAAGGGTTAGTCTTCAAAGAATAACAAAATGTTGAAGTCGTTCTCTTTTCATGGTATAATGGTAAAAAGGCGGTGAGATAATGAGTGACAGCTTGAAATATCCCGTATTGCTCGTTCACGGTATGGGATTTCGTGACAATTCAATAATTTCCTATTGGGGAAGAGTCCCGAAAACGCTGAAGAAAATGGGCTGTGATATCCACTATGGATATCAGGACAGCAGCGGGTCGGTCGAGGGAAACGGCGAAAAAATCGCCGCTCGTATAGACGAGATACTTAAAAAGACCAACGCGGAAAAGGTGAATATAATCGCTCATTCCAAGGGCGGGCTCGATTGCCGTTACGCGATATCAACGCTTGGTATGGGCGACCGTGTCGCTTCGCTTACGACGCTTGCGACTCCGCACCACGGCTCGAAATGTGTTGATATCTTATTGAAGCTTCCCGATTTTTTGGTTCGAGTTGCGGGTTTTTGTACCGATTGCTGGTTTCGTATAATCGGCGATAAAAAGCCCGAAGCCTATAAGGTTTTTCATCTGTTCACGACAGAGGGCGCGCGTAAATTTAACATGGAAAATCCCGATTGTCCCGAAGTATTCTATCAAAGCTACGCTTTCGTTATGAAAAATCCCTTCAGCGATATTTTTATGTGGTTTCCAAACCTCACAGTCAGGATAATCGAGGGAGAAAACGACGGTCTTCTCGTTCCCGACTCGGTAAAATGGGGCGAATTCAAGGGAATATATCGCGGCGTCGGATGGCGCGGAATCTCTCATTGTGACGAGGTGGATATGAGAAGAATGCGCTTTTCGCGAAAGAAGGGCGGCGGCGTTTCGGATATCATCGACGTCTATAAAACCATCGTTACCGACCTTCAAAGCAAGGGATTATAAGGTTAAAATAAATTAACGTTTCGGTCATAATCGCCCCTTGACAACGCAAGTTTGTTGTATTAGACTACGAGTATAATAATCATTACTTGAGGTGGATTATGCCGAAGCGTGTTTTTGTTTTTCTTTTCGCGTTAATACTTACGTCATCGTTTGTTTTCGGCGCTTGTACGCCCGAATCGGGCGAATCCTCTTCCGTTTCCGACAACAGCTCGGCGGTCGAAAGCCATTCCGAACCGAGCGAGGCTTCTGATACGTCGATTCCTTTCGATGATGAAACCTCGGACGTTTCGGACAATAGTACCTCCGATGAATCCGTTGAGGAGATAACGATTGATTCTAAATATGCCGAAGCATACGAGCGCGACAGGAAAATTTATACCGATTATCTTTTTAATACGAAATATAAAGACCTCGGTGCGTTCGATGAAAACGTAACCGAGGAGTTCGAGATTTCCTCGCGTATGATAGATTTGGACGGCGACGGAGTTTTCGAATTACTTATCAAAACGTACTCGTTTTTATGCGGTTTCCGAACCTCGTTGTTAACGCTGAAGGACGGAAAGGTAAGCGTAGCAGTAGGCGCCGACGACGGCGGTGGATCTATGGGCGGATGCAATCTGTATCTCGTTACCGATACGAAAAATGATTGCTATGCCGTAAAAATGGCTTCGTTTTTCAGAGATAGATCAGCGAATTGGTACTATCACGAGTTTTATACTCTTGATACATATTTTGAAAGCCCCGACGTTAAAACCGGCCACGATTTCTACGATAAGCGCTGGGGCGATTATGACGAGACGATAGAAGAAATCAAGGGCGAAACCGACCTGTATAAGGAAACCGACGATGCCTTTTATACGTATTCGCTCGGTGGAAAATACGTGCGTGATACGGAATGGTCGGAAGCGGAAGCGCGTTTTATAAATATAGATTATGTCGAATACGCATTCTATAAAACCACGTACAATGACCCGATATTGTCCTTTGAAGGCAGATTTGAATACGAGGACGAAGAATATTAATCAACTCACTTTCCCGCCGAGCGCATTATCCCTTAATGCGCTCGGTTTTTTATATGCTTTTTTGAAAATGTACAAATTTTATTCAAATCGAGGCAAATTTTCTTGCAATATATTTTTTATTTCTATTGCAAAACCGCGGAATGTGTAGTATAATTGTTGTAATTGTTGACTTTTGTCTAATTGAATTTTTTGAAAGGAGATTTGCGTATGCCGAAAATCGGAATCGTGCTTGCGGGTTGCTCGAGCAAGGTCGGATATGAGTTCGGATGTCTTAATGCTATAATCGACCGTTTTGGGTTCGATAACATCAAGTGCGTCAGCTCTGCGTCGGCGGGCTCGTTTATCGCCCAAGCCGTCGGTATCGGTCACGAAGCCGAGCTTGAAGAAGCACTTCGATTGCTCGATTCGGGTAAATACGGCCGTCATATTCTCGGTGCGGCGTCCAACAAGAACGCGTCTCCTTTAATAGATAAGGTTATAATCGGCGGCGAGCCTTTAAAATATGAGCATTACGTTTGCATCTGGAACTTCTCCCAGAGATGCGCGCAATATATCCCCTTCCACGAGCTCCGCGCCGAGGAAGTCATGCCCCATATGCTAGGTGCGATGTCGGTTCCTATTTTCAACAGCGGTATCGTTATCGGCGGAGATAGAATTCTCGACGGTGCTTTTGTGGATAATATTCCCGTACAACCGCTTCTCGATAAGGATCTTGACTATATCTTCTGTATCTATTTCGATAACAATAAGTATATATTCGAATCTCCCGAATTCGACAGCAAGATAATCAAGCTTTACGATTTCCCGAACAAGGGACGCTTCGATCTCCTCTTCTATGAGCCCGGCACATACGATTCGCTCTATAAATACGCGTACGAATACACCGAAAAGGTCATCGACCGTATTTTCGGAACCGAGGGCAGCGTTTACGAGGCTATCGCGGAATACAATCAAAGTCACGAGGCGACCTATAAGCCCCGTTTAACCGCGGACGTCGTTTTGAATAATATAAACATAATGACGAACCGCTATTTTAAGAAATCTACCCTCAATAAAAACAGCAGACAGCTTCAGTAAGAAAATACCCCGAGTATGGTATAAAAACCGTTTTCGGGGTTTATTATTTGATAGGAGGCGCAAAAAATGGATTGGAGTATAATGTTTTTCACAGAAAGCATCCTTCTCGGCGTCGGTCTCGCCATGGATGCGTTTTCGGTATCGCTCGCGAACGGTCTTAACGAGCCCTGTATGAAAAAAGGCAGAATGGGTTTGATCTCCTGGATATTCGCGGCGTTTCAGTTTGCCATGCCCATTATCGGTTGGATTTGTGTCCATACCGTCGCCGCCCATTTTAAGGCGTTTGAAAAGCTCGTTCCTTGGATAGCGCTTATTCTCCTTTGCTTTATCGGCGGAAAAATGCTTATCGAGGGAATTAAATATAAGGACTGCGGATGCTGTGAAAAGCCCGCGGTAGGATTGGGTGCGCTTCTCGTTCAGGGTGTTGCGACCTCTATCGATGCGCTTTCGGTTGGATTTACCATTGCCGAATACGATTGGATCCATGCGCTCGTATGCTGTATACTTATCGCGATCGTTACGTTTTTCCTTTGCCTCGGCGGAGTTTCGCTCGGAAAGAGGTTCGGAACTAAATTTGCGGGCAAGGCGAGTATCCTCGGCGGCGCGATTCTCGTTTTTATCGGTATCGAAATTTTCGTAACAAGCTTTTTCTAAAATAAAAACTATTGACAAATTCAATAACGTGTGATATATTATATTGCACGGCCTGTTAGTCAAGTGGTCAAGACGTCGCCCTCTCACGGCGAAGACAGGGGTTCGACTCCCCTACGGGTCACCAAAAAAGGACTTTCTTTTGAAAGTCCTTTTTGTTTATGAAATAATCGCTAACATCTTTACACATTTCCCTACTTTTCGGTACTTCTTTATATGAAGGGCCTTTCAACACACACGAAAGGAGGCAGGTTATGGAACTTCAAAAAACTCAAAGCGCAAAAATCCCAATGCCTGATGAAACCATCATCGAGCTATACTGGAACCGCGACGAAAATGCGATAGCAGAAACAGATTATAAATACAATAAATATCTTTCCCGTATCGCATATAATATTCTCCGCGACACATCCGACTGCGAGGAATCCTTAAACGACACCTATCTCGGGGTCTGGAACGCTATTCCGCCGTCACGCCCCAACGTTTTCAAGGCGTTTATTACCGTTATTATGAGAAGAACGGCGATAAAGCGATATCACAGCAAGACGCGAAAGAGTGTTATCCCCTCGGAGATGACTATGGCTTTAACCGAATTAGAGGATATCGTCAAGGACGGCGACGACGTCGAAGCGGCTTTTGATAATCAAAAGTTAGGAAGGACAATAAATGAATTCGTTCGTTCGCTATCCGACCGCAAACGTTTTATATTCATAAGCCGATATTACGAAGCCGAGCCGATAGATGCTATCGCGAAGGCGCTTAGCTTAAGCCGTTCCTCCGTCAACAAGGAGCTTGCCTCGATAAGAGCCGACCTGAAGGCAAAACTCGAAAGTGAGGGATACTCAATATGAATAAAAAAGAATGGAACGAAGGCCTTAACCTTCTCGAAGCCGAGATAATCGAAAAGCACATCGAGCAAAAAGAAAGACTCGTCAAAAAGAAAAATTCCAAAAAAATATTCATCCGCTTCGGCGCGATTGCAGCCTGCTTTGCGATAGTTATAGGCGCTGTGATAGCCGTACCGAGATTTTTTCTCGATGACGATGTCGAGCCGTATATTCCCGACGGAAAACCTTGGTCACCGATAATCGGGGAAGGTGCCGAAGAAATCGTTTTGAACGCCGATTCCGTCGCAAACGTGTTTGATATGAAATACGACGGCGCCACGAATCAATATACGGAGGTCTATTCGCCTTCGCCCGAATATCTTTATATTTCTCCTATCCCCGATAGCGAATATCTTCCCATATATTCACAGAACAAGGCCCCGACGGCGAAAAAATCGAATCTGGAGACTTTCATCAACAAATACTATGATGCCGCGACCGAATTGTTCGACGTCAAATCAAACGGTTATGAAATAGAAAAAGATGAAAGTTATGACGGTTCGATATATTACACCGCTGATATTATGGACTCGAGATATATCCGCGAAACCTCCACGGGCTATAAACACAGCGATAAATGGATCAGATTCTCTTCCAACAGCATTTGGTCATATTTTTCTTACTATGCATACCACGAAGACAGAATGACGTTGAACGGCGAAATGATTTCCGTAACCGAGCAGGACACCGACGAGCAAATAATTGAAAAGACGAAAACCGCGAGAAGCTACGTTTGCAATTTGCTCGGCAAGGAATATACCGAGGTTAAGGTTTGCCGCAAATATTCATACGATCAGCTTCAAAGGATAACAATTTATCTTTATCCCTCCGAGAAAACCATATTCCCGCCCGACTTCCGCGATCCGCCTATGACGTCGGAATATATTGAGCTCGAATTCTGTACCGATTGGGGCGACGGCAGCGCCAATCATTGGGGCGGCTCGAAGGACGAAGCGTTTTTGACAGACGTCAGCTTTTACGAGCTGCTGAAAAATCCGAACGAGTCGTATGATATCGAGGGAAAGGCGAAAATGATATCCTTAGAGGAAGCGGAAAAGCTTCTCGACAAAGGATACGTTTTCGGCGGTCACTCCTGCAAGCTTTGTATGGCGGAACAACCCGAGGTCGATTTTTCCGATTATGAGTGCGTCGATATCGAATACGTACGAGGTGTCGAAAGCAATATCCATATCCCCTTTTACGCGTTTTATAAGTATATCGGCGAAACGTCCTACGGAATGCCAACCTACGCGAAAACCTACGTTCCTGCCGTAAAGGTAGACGGATTAGACAAATATTTCAAAAACCAGATCAGCGAGCACCAATTCGATATATTTGACTAAACAAAACACCCGAGGGAATTACCCTCGGGTGTTTTGCACCTTTCGGCAGAAGGAGAATTATCAGAATTTTTAGAAATTACGTTGTTTTCTTCTCGACTTATTCGCCATAAAGAGCGCCGCGCCGAGGGTTGTTATCATTACGATGAGCCACAAAGCGATATTGGATTCGTCGCCCGGCTCGAGATACGTATAGTCGTTTACGAACTCGGCTACGAGGTTTTCGGTTCCGCCATTCTTCGTTACGGTTGCGACGAGATCGTTGTTATCGTCAACGTCTATCGAAATAACGTAGGTGTAAACCGTTTCGTCGTAGGTTACGCCCGAAATGCCGGTATTCTTTTCGTTGACGGTATAGGTAAAGGTCTTGCCGATGTCTTCATAGGTGAAGGTGAGCTCGAGCTTTGCCTTGCCGTTTTCGTCGGAAATCACTTCGGTAATAACGTTTCCGTTTTCGGAGAGAACGAATTCAAAGCCGTCTGCGCCGATTTCCTTGTTTCCGCTATTGTTAACGGTCTTGTTAACGTCGATAACGACCGAGATGTCGTCGGGGTTGTAGTAGGTATAAACGTTAGTAAATTCGGCTGTGAGGCTTTCGGTGTTGCCGTCCTTGGTTACGGTCGCGACGAGGTTATAGCTCTCGTCAGCGTCAATCGCGATAACGTAGGTATAAACCGTTTCGTCGTAGGTGACGTTTTCGAGTCCCGTGTTCTTTTCGGATACGGTATAGGTGAAGGTCTTTCCGATATCGTCAGCACTAAAGGTAAGTTCAAACTTTGCCTTGCCGTTTTCGTCCGAAACAGCCTCGGCGATAGAATCGCCGTTTTCGGAGAGAATGAACTCAAATCCGTCTTTGCCGATTTCCTTATCGCCGTTATTGTCAACGGTCTTGTTAATATCGATTTCTACTGTTATATCGTCAAATTCGCGGGTAGTGTTTTCAAATACGACGTTTCCGTCGGTGTTGATAGCTATGTCGGAACCGCTTACTCGGGATATTTCGCTTTCGCCGTCATCGGTAATAAGCTTTAACGTCGCTTCGAGGAGATAGCTTTCGCCGTAGTGGGAGAATCCGACGTTAACGTCGAGATAATAAACGATATCATCGTAAACGACCTTGACGTCGTCACCCCTTACCTCGTTGATGGTGAAATGATGCCAACCGATTTCATCAAAGGTAAGAGCATCGAAGACTATAATTCCGTTTTCGCCGTTGGTCGCGGTATCGATAACGTTGTTTTCGGAATCGCGAAGCTCAAAGGTGAATTCGCCCGCCTCGGGCGCCTTTCCGTCCATAGTCTTGATAGCGTTTACAATAAGACTTGCTTCCTTACGGGTCTTGTTTTCAAACGCGGCGGTATTTACCGCTTTGCCGTCGAGGAAGTATTCTACGCTTGCCTTAAAGGAATCTCCGTTTTCGTCAGCGGCAACGGTAACGGTTACGTCGTAAACCTTATGGTCGTAAACGATATCGGAGGATTCACCGTGAAGCTCGGTTATCGTGTAATTGTAAATTCCGCTTTCGCTATATTCGATGGCGTCGAATACTATTCGTCCGCCGTTGTTGTTTACGGTCTGGATAACGTTGCCGTAGGAATCGGTAAGTGCGAAGACGAATTCTGATTCGGGAGTATTTCCGTCCATCGTTTTAGCCGCTTCAAGTATAGCCGAAACTGGGGTGCGTAACGAGTTCTCAAAGGATACGGTAACGTCCGAGCCCTTCGCTTTGATTCCGTCGACATAGGTTTCGAGAACAAAGCTTCTCGGGTCATCGGGATCATCCTCGGTAACGATATATCTTATTTCGTAAACGGTCTTATCATATACGATAGTATCGTCTCCGCCGTTTTCTTCATAAACGTAGAAGGTGTATTCGCCTGTCATATCAAAGGTGAGGGGAGTGAACTCGGCTTTTCCGTCGGCGGAAACGAAAATTCTTTCGCGGAACCTTGCGCCGCCCTGCCCGATTCCCTCGAATACGAACGAGAACTCACCGTTCTCGATATCGCGTCCGTCAAGATGCTTTTCTATCGCTACGGAAGCGGAAGCGGGGGTTATTTTAGTGTTGTATACTACGGCGGGATGGTTTTCGTTGACCTCGTCGCCGTGGAGATAGGTCACTCCGTAAGAAACGGTAACCGCGTGGGACGCGCCGATAACGTATCCGTCGGGAGCGACCGTTTCGGTAAGCATATATTCGTGACCCGAGGGGATATTTACGAATTTGACAACGCCGTTTTCGTCGGTCGAAGCGCTTAGGTCGGGTATTACAACACCACCCTCGCAGTAATGGCAGGAAGCTCCGTTATGGGTAAGAACGAATTCTGCGCCCGTAAGAGCTTCGCCCGATTCGGAATCGCGCTTTGTAAATTCGAGCGTTCCGAGGTAGGCTTCTACCTGAGGCACGGGATATTCGATCTTGTTGTCACCGTAGAGAATATTGCCGTCCTCGTCAACCGTCTTAAAGAAGAAGGTGGTCGGGTCGTTCGTAAGAAGCGCAACCGAGGGAATAAAGCCCTCGAATTCGTTTTTGACTCTTACGCGGTAGGTTATCTTCGCAGAATAGGTATCTCTTTCGGCGTTATATTCGAATACCGAGCCCAAAAGATTCCATTCGATAGTCTCGGCTTCGGGATCAAAGGTTGCGACGGTATTTGCGCCGTTTGTTATTGTGTCGGCATAATTTCCGTCATAACCGTAAAAGCTTAAAAATTCAACGTGCTCGCTCATCGGGTCGAGTGTGTATGCGTCTCGAAGATTGTAAGAGGGAGCAAGCTTGATGTCGTTAAGAATGTTTGCAAACGCGTTGTGAAGCGAGGTTTCGTCGTCGCCGGGAGCGTATCTATGCTCCTCGAATTTGTCCTTTTCGAGAAGCGGTCCGCCTGCGATGGTGGTCGAAAGCCAATGCTTATAGGATTCGGTCGTGCTGCCGATAGCGTAGCTGTCAGAGGTACGGTCAACTACGGTAAAGCTGCTGTTGGCGGTGCGGTTAACGTAGTCGGGAACCGATTGAACGCCGACGTCTATGCCGATAGAGAATATGTTGATGCCGCTATCCTTGATCTCCTTGGCTACTGCACCCGCCTTTATCGCCGCTTTGTCGGAATAGCTTGTGCCGTAGAGACTTAATTTTCCCGTTACCGAGTCGGCGAAATATCCGTCGGTTCCGACAAGCGCGGAATCGTAGGTGGTGTTGCTGTAATTGCTCATATAGGTATCGTAGCCGACGATTTGGGTAAGGCTGTCGCGTCCGCTTTCGATATAGGTCGTGGGGAAGCCGTCGGTAACGAAGATTATGTACTTGTATTTCGCGCTCGAGGTCTTCATTACGTTGTAAGCGAGCTGGAGACCGCCCTCGATATTAGTAAATCTTACTCGGTTTTCGGTAGGAGCGGTAATATCGTTTATCGAAGCTTTAAGCGATTGAGCCGTAGAATCATCAACCGTCGTCATGGGAATAACGAGGTCGGCGTAGGAGTTAAAGGTAACGAGCGAGAAGCGTCTGTCCGTACTTATTTCTTTGGAGGAAGCAAACTGGTCGATAAACGCATTTACCGCGTTTTTCGCCTCGTGAAGTCTCGAATCCTCAACGTTGTAATTGGTGTCGCCGGGAGTGAGACCCTCGTGGGTAGCGTTCATGGTGTTGGAGATATCCATAACCATAATAACGTCTACCGATTGGTCGGCATATTGCTGTTTAGCAACTACCTCGAGAGTTATGTCGAAATAATTTTCGACAGCGGTGGGAGCGATGGTTTTTCTTACTGCGATCTTGTCGAGATAAAGCTCGCCCGTTTCGGGATAGCCCGCGGGGTTCCATCCGCCGTAGTATTCGATCTGCTGATCGTTATTTTCGGGAAGGGAAACGGGATTGACGATTCCCGAGCCTCCCGTCGAAGCGAAGGCCGTAGAAGCGTTACAGAACAGCATAACGGCGATCAATAAAAAAGCAAAAAATTTCTTCATAACTATTCCCCTTTCATATAATATTTATTTGCAAAGTTAATCGGAAATCAATGCTGAAAATCACGTATTTACACGTTGGTTATATATTTACTATATACCTATTTTCGGGCGATGTCAAGTGCTCAGAGCTTTGTATACTATGACGAATTTGACGCCGTTTTTGCTCCGGTTTCTCCTATGAAAAACCTTATGTGTTGTTGAATATGCCAAAAAAATCGAGCCTTTTCGTTTTCGATTGACTTTGCCCGAGACAAATGGTAAAATTGTAGTAATTAAGGTTTATTTCAGGAGGAAAATTTATGCACTTTTTCAAGCGTGCGGCGATGATATGTATGGTGATTGCCGTTCTTGCTACATCTGCGCTTTCGCTTAACCTTAACGCGAGCGCACTTAACGGAGCGGGCGCCCCCTCCGCTACCAATCCCGAAATGATTTTGGGTATCGACCTCTCCTATTGGAACGTCAGCCAGAACAGTCTTATTTATTCTCAGGTAAACTTCGAGGAATTAAAGGCTGACGGCGTAAAATTTGTAATACTCCGCTTAGGCTATGAAACCAGCACCACGAGCGGCATCAAGATTGACCCTGCATTTAACGAGTTTTATAAAAGAGCCCGTGCGGCAGGTCTTGACCTCGGTCTCTATCTCTATTCCTACGCGATGACCTATAATGCGGCTAAAAACGACGCGTTGGAGGTTATCGAATATATCGAGGCTCGTGATATGTATTTCGAATATCCGATCTATCTCGATATGGAAACCGAGGCACAAACCTCGGCGAGCTCGAGCACGATGACTAATATCTGTCTCGGCTGGTGCGAAATTCTCGAGGAAAGAGGTTATTACCCCGCTATTTATTCGGCTTATTGGGTATATAACAGCCTTCCTTCCTCCTTCAAGTCCCGCTATGACTTCTGGGTTCCTGCGTACAAGAGCACTACATACAACGCATCGCAGTATACCTATACCAGCCAGCCCTCCGTTCTCGGCGGCAAGCCCTACGCTAACGGATATTGTATGTGGCAGTATTCCTGCTGTAACTACTATAACGGCAACTACGTTTACAAGGGCGTATATACCGCAAGCGGCGGACGTAATACGAGCCTTGACCTTAACGTATGCTATAAGGACTATCCCACTATAATGAAGACTTACGGCTATAACAACTGCGCTCCTGCCGAAAGCGCTTCCAAGACCAGACTTCGTAACATAATCAGCGAAACCTATAACGTAAAGCATAATGATTACAGCGTAAACGCGCTCGAAGAGGTAAGATTGGCGGAATGGAACGGAACCACCGTTTTGAACGCCGAGGGCTCTACCGACGCTCAGTTTGACGAGGCGTATAACAGAATAGTTGCGGCTCTCAACAATAAGACCGTTGCTCTCTCGAAGGGCAAGTCGTATACAGCTACCCCCAATACGAGAACCGGCGCGTACGGTGATGACGGAATTCGCCTTACCGACGGCATAAAGGGCCATTTCGACGGCGGTGCTTTGAGCGACGGTTCTTCGATAGGCCATTATGCGGGCTTTAACGACAAGGTTGAGGTTGTCGTCGACCTCGGCTCGGTTCAATCCTCCGATACCTATACCGCATATTTTGCGGCGGGTATGTGGGGTATTCACCTTCCCAGAAAAAATCTTTTGAGTCTTGAGGTTCAGATCTCCAACAACGCCACGAGCGGATTTACCTCGATAGGCTCGACGAACGATCTCGTTCTCGTCGGAGGCTCGAACGTTGCTGACGACGATTGGACTACCTTTACCGCTACGGTCAACACCTCTTCCGCAAACAGCGCGAGATACGTCAAGTTTATCATTACGAACAATGAATGCAAGGGTGATATCTGGATCGATGAGGTAGAAGCTACCCTCGGCGGCGGTTCGATCGTCGGCGGTGCATACATAAGCGGTATGAACGCAAAGATTCTCTCGGGCGATTGCCATATGTTTACTCCTGCGTTCGGTACTATTACGACCACCGCCGCTAACCACGCGTATACCTTAAACGTTATTGCTAAATATAACGCTACCTATGACAGATTTGTCGTTACTCAGATTTCCGAGGGTATCGGTCCCGATACTGCGTCCGTAACTCTTGCCGACGATGAAATACTTATCGCCTGCCACTGTTGGGAGGGCGACGGAATTACCGACCCCGTAGTGGGAAGTAAAACCAACTTCGAAATAGTTTCGCGTGCAAAGGTCGGCGATATTATCGAGTTCTCGGGCATCAATATTCCGTACGCATTCACCACCGCGGGCGCACACATTTCCTTCCACGGCGCTACCGAAATTCCCGACAACGGCGACCCTTACCACGTCGAGGGCGAATGGGAAACTCTTCCCGACGGTTCTCAGGTTCTTAAGTGCACCAAGTGCGGAGAAATTCTCGACACCAAGGAAGCGGAAGATCCTACCGTTGTCGGTGACGTAAACCTCGACGGTAAGGTAAATATGTTCGACTATATGATAGTTAAGTCCTACTACCTTGGCAAGAGTGAGCTTACCGACGAACAATTCGGCCGTGCCGACGTTAACGCCGACGGCAAGGTAAATATGTTCGACTATCTTATTATCAAAAATATGTGCTTCTGATAACAAATTAATACCGTTAAAACTGCCGCGTGGAGAGCGCGGCAGTTTTTATATGTCAAATGCACCAAAAGCGCCTTTTGTAAATTAGCCAAACCTACGAAAAAACTGCCGAACGGCTTATTATAATTGACTTTTTGAGGTTCAAATGATAAAATCAATATGTTATGAAAATAAATTTGGAGGCTTATTTATGCAGACTTTGAAACGCATTTCGATGATTTGCTTAGTACTCGCTCTCCTCGCTACGTCTATGCTTTCCTTTAACCTTCAGGCATCGGCTATTGCGGGCGGCGGTGCGGCACAATCCTCGTACCGTGCATACGGCGCTGACCTTTCCTTCTGGAACGTAAGCAGCGGCGGCACTAATAACTATTCTCTCGTTGACTTTGCCAGAATGAAGGCTGACGGATGCCAATTCGTTATTCTTCGTATCGGCTTTGAGGGAAGCTCTTCCCGTACCAATACCCTCGACACCGCGTTCGTTGAATATTACAACCGCGCTCGTGCCGCAGGTATGCCCCTCGGCGTTTATTTCTACTCGCTCGCTACTACATACAATGGCGCTGTCGAAGACGCAAACTGGGTTGCCGACAAGATCGAACAGTACGGAATGTACTTTGAGTATCCTATCTACTACGACGTAGAGGACTCCACCTATACCGGTCAGACCTCTCTCGGCTCTTCCGCTATGAACAGCCTCTGTCTCGGTTGGTGTGAAACCCTCGAGGCTCGCGGCTACTTCCCCGGCGTATACGGCGGTAAGTCTCAGGTTCTTGATAAGCTCACCGCTGATTTCAAGTCCAAATACGACACCTGGTATCCCCGTGTAGCCGTTAACGGCCACGGTACTCAGTACAACCCCAACAACTACGACTACAGTGCGCAGTACAGCATGTGGCAGTATGCTTGGTATGACTACGAATACGACGGAATCGGCATGGATATGCTCGACGTTAACGTATGTTACAAGGATTATCCCTCGATAATGACCAAGTACGGTTATAATAACTGTAAGCCCGCTGAAAGCGAAGCAAAGACCAATCTCCGTAACCTTGTAAACTCTGTGTCCTACTCGACCAATCCCCTCGAATACAGCGAAGCTACTCTTGAGGCTATCCGTGCGGCTGCATATCAGGGCACTCTCACGCTCAACAACGATTCTGCTACCGACACCGATTTTATAAACGCATATAACAATATTCAGGCGCTTCTCGCAAAGAAGGCCAACGTTCTTTCGGCAGGCAAGTCCTATACCGCGACTGCTCCCGTACGTTCGGACGATTTCGCTGACGACGGCGTTTGTCTTACCAACGGTTTAAAGGGCAACAGCAACGGCGGTGATTCCGATTACGCGGGCTGGCAGAATAAGGTCGAAATCGTCGTTGACCTCGGCTCGGCTCAGACCTCCGATACCTATACCGCTTATATCGCGGCAGGTTCTTGGGGCATCCACCTTCCCAAGAAGAACTATTACAACGTAGAGGTTCTCACCTCCAACAGCGCCGCGAGCGGATTTACCTCCGTCGGCTCTACCAACAACCTTGTTCACGTAGGCGGCTCGAAAGTTGAGGATGACGGTTGGACCACTTACACCGCTACCATTAAGGCTTCTTCCGCAATAAGCGCAAGATACGTAAAATTCGTTATAACCAACAACGAATGCACCGGTCATATCTGGCTTGATGAGGTTGAAGTTTCGCTTGGCGATCCCGCAGTTGTAAACGGCGCATATATCAGCGCTATCAACAGCCGTATCAATTCGGGTAACTGTAATATCTTCAACTCTTCCTTCGGTACGATTTCCGTAAGCTCCGCTAACCACGCTTGGACTTATAACGTTATCGCCGAATACGATTCCGCTTATAACGCATATATCGTAAAGAGCGTTTCCTACGGCTCCGGCTCCGAAACCGCCGATATCACGCTTTCCGACGGTCAGATTCTTATAGCGGCTCACGACTGGGAAACCGGCGTTACCGACGGCACTCAGGTTGTAGGCTCTGCCGCTAACTACGCCACCGTCAAATCGGCTCAGGTTGGCGATATGGTTTACCTTTCGGGTCTTGACGTAATGAACGGCTTCGTTACCGCAGGTGCGTTCGTTTCCTTCAAGGGTGTCGGCTACGTTGCCGATGACGCTCCCGCAGTTCACTACCCCGGCGAAGACGCTACCTGCAGCAATCCTCAGACCTGTACCGCTTGCGGCACCGTAATTACCCCCGCTACCGGTCATACCGAGGGCGAATGGGAAACTCTTTCCGACGGAACACAGGTTCTCAAGTGCACCAAGTGCGGCGAAGTCCTCGACACCAAGGGCGCTGAAGATGAAGAACCCTCTATTGTCGGTGACGTAAACCTCGACGGTAAGGTAAATATGTTCGACTATCTCATCATCAAGAGTATCTACTTCAACAAGTATACTCCCACCGAAGGCGAATTTAACCGTTCCGACGTTAATAACGACGGTAAGGTAAATATGTTCGACTACATCATCGTTAAGGGTATGTGCTTCGAATAAACGACGTAACGTTTTAATATTACAAAGGGCAGAGAAACTAAATTCTCTGCCCTCTTTTTTCGCACATATATATTTTGTAGTTGAAAAATAAGAAAAGATGTAGTATAATCGGGAATGATAAGAATTTGATGAGGAGTGTCGGTATGGATCTTTTGAAGCGTTCGACATATTTTTATGATCTTCCGCCCGAGCTTATAGCTCAGACACCGAGCGAAAAGCGCGATCATTCGCGTTTGTTGTGTCTCGACAAGATAAGCGGAGAACTCGAACACAAAAATTTTTATGATATAATCGACAGCCTCAAAGAGGGCGACTGTCTCGTTATAAACGATACTAAGGTTATTCCCGCGCGACTTTTCGGTCACGCCGAGGGACGAGTCGGCGAAATAGAAACCGTACTTCTCTCGCGCGTCGAAGACCTCGAAGGCGAGGTCTGGAAATGCCTTACCCGCCCCGGAAAAAAGACAAAGATAGGTCAAAAGGTTATTTATTCCGACGAGCTTGCCGGTACGGTGATCGACGTGCTCGAGGACGGGATCCGCGTAATACGCTTTGAATACGAGGGCGTGTTTAACGAAATTCTCGACCGTGTCGGTATTATGCCATTGCCGCCTTATATAACGAAAAAATTAGAGGACCGCAACCGTTACCAAACGGTTTACGCGAAGACTGACGGCTCTGCCGCCGCTCCTACCGCGGGACTTCATTTTACTCCCGAGCTTTTAAAGAAAGCCGAGGAAAAGGGCGTCGAGATAGTACGAGTGCTTCTCCACGTCGGCTTGGGCACCTTCCGACCCGTAAAGGAGGATGACCTTTCGGCGCATATTATGCACGCTGAATATATCAAGGTTACCCAAGAGGCGGCGGATAGAATCAACGCTGTTCACGCGCGCGGAGGAAGAGTTATTGCCGTAGGCACAACGAGCGTCCGTACGTTGGAGAGTGCGACCGGCGACGACGGTATCGTACGCCCCTATGACGGCGAAACCTCGATTTTTATCCATCCCGGCGTCAAATTCAAATGCGTCGATGCGATAATTACAAATTTTCATCTCCCCGAGAGTACGCTTATTATGTTGGTTTGCGCTTTTGCGGGGTATGATAATACTATGAACGCGTACAGAAAAGCGGTCGAGGAAAAATATCGATTCTTCTCCTTCGGAGACGCTATGTTTATTTCTTAGGCCCCAAAAATTCGTTCATTCACTATTCCCACGCAAAGGAGCAAAAAAATGCTTGAAATAAAGAATTTATGCTTTACCGCCGAGGACGGCGCGGAAAAGATAGACATACTTAAAAATATCGACCTTACCGTCGAGGACGGAACCTTTTTGGTTCTTACCGGACCTAACGGCGGCGGTAAAACCACTCTCGCGAAGGCCATTTCGGGTATCGTTCAATCGACGGGCGGAAGCATTGTCTGGAACGGAACCGATATTACCGATATGTCTATAACCGAGCGCGCAAGACTCGGAATAAGCTATGGCTTCCAGCAACCTCCCCGTTTCATCGGTATGAAGGTCGGCGACCTTTTATCGCTTGCGGCAGGCAAGAAGCTTTCGCGTATCGAATGCTGTGCATTCCTTAATAAGGTTGGTCTTTGCGCTGCCGACTACGTTGATAGAGAGGTAGATACCTCCCTTTCGGGCGGTGAGGTAAAGCGTATCGAGATTGCTACTATTCTCGCGCGCGGAAGCGGACTTATGATATTCGACGAGCCCGAGGCGGGTATCGACCTTTGGTCCTTCGCGAAGCTTACCGAGACCTTCTCCGTGCTTCATAAGACCTGCGACGCGACGATAATTATCATCTCCCACCAAGAACGCATAATCGCGCTTGCCGACGAGATAGCCGTTCTGTCGGGCGGTAAGATTTCCGAACGCGGCAAGAAGGACGATATCTTCCCGAAGCTTCTCGGAAGCCAAACGCACGGATGCGAATATATGAGAAAGGGCAACTGATATGGAAAAGCTTGATTTCAATCTTCTTAAAGAAATTGCCCTTATGGATTCCATTCCTACGGGCGCATACAATATCCGCAAAAACGGCGGCTCGGCGGGTAGATTTTCTACCGAAAATATCCGTATCGAGAACAAGACCGATAAGGCGGGTATCGATATTAATATAAAAAGCGGTACCAAGGGCGAAACGGTGCACATTCCCGTAATCATCACCGAATCGGGTCATACCGAAACCGTATATAACGATTTCTTTATCGGCGACGATTGCGATATTACGATTATGGCGGGTTGCGGTATTCATAACTGCGGCGACGGAGAATCGCGCCACGACGGCGTCCACACCTTTTATATCGGAAAAAATACCACCGTACGCTATGCCGAGCGTCATTACGGCGACGGCGACGGAAGAGGCGGTAAGGTTATGAACCCCGAAACCGTCGCTTACGTCGGTGAGGGCTCGGTGCT
>JAZRLT010000157.1:0-2056 GCA_045646995.1 Eubacteriales bacterium
GTATGCCAGCACGAGAGAATCTCTCACTTCAAGCATATACGATAGAGTAGAGGATTTCGTTGAGGAAATAGAAACCGACGATCCTTATCTCATCGCTTTGTACTTCCACGACGTTCTCGTCGGATGCGCCGAATACAGATACGAGGAAGACGGTGTCACCCCTTCGGACGACTTCGCCGCTCATAATATCATGGGCGTGTTCCTTCAGCTCTCCGGAGTTTGCGAGTCGTATGCGAAAACATTCCAGCTTCTTCTTAACTATTGCGGTATAAACAACGTCTTCGTAACGGGATATGCAGGCGAAGCTCACGCTTGGAATATGGTAGAGATTAACGGCGAGTGGTATCTTTGCGATCTCACCTGGGACGATACCCCCGAATTTATGCTTGGCGTATCGCATAGATACTTTATGGTAACCGAAACCGAGGATCTCTCGGGTCAGGACGGCCCCTGGATCAGCTCCGCGGAGCCTTTCGGTATAAGCCATATTCCCGATGAGCCCTCGATGGATTCCACTGAATTTGCATACACGCTCCCCACCGTTTCCGAGAAAAAGTACGAAACCGAAGGATTTAAATTAAGACGCGAGTTCACCGTTGACGGCCTTACCTACGCTATCATCGGTTATAACTCCGCGGCGCTCGTCCGTATAGAGAAGGACGGAGATATAAATGTTCCCGCCACCGTTACTTTTGATGGAACAGAGTTATCTGTAACGACCGTAGGAGCGATGGAAAACGGATACTTCACCCCGAAGTCTATCGCCGTTGAATATGATGCATCAAAGGGCTATCCTCAAAGAAATATAGAGGTAATAAATCTTCCGAAAACGGTCGTTTTCATCTGGGATAACGCATTCGTCCTCGATAGCCTCAGAGAAATCAACGTTGTGAGTGAAAATCCTGCGTTCATCTCGCTTGGCGGAGTGCTCTTCACCAAGGATCTTAAGGTGCTTGTTAAGTACCCGTCAGGAAGAACCGAAACCGAGTATGCACTCCCCGAGGAAACCGAATATATTGCCGAGGGCGCATTCTCAATGTTCTATATCGACGTTGACCTCAAGCTTGAGAAGATATATCTCGGTGAGTCATTCATTCTCGCGGGCTTCGCTAACCGCGGCTACGGATACGACGAGTATGACGAGAACTATAACGCCGCTGAGGACGAGATGGATAAGATCAAGGACTTCCTCTCCGGCTCAAAAACCGTCGTCGCCAATTCCTGATGCACCGATTAAGATAATCCTTGATAACGGGCTCGGTTGATAAGCAAGAACCCGTCTTGATGAAAAAAGTCTTGATCTAAAAAACTAAAAACCAAAAACGAAAAGAGTAAGCCAAGCGACAGTGCCGAGCTTACTCTTTTTTGCGTAAAACTACATTTTTTGAAAACTAAGATTTACAATTTTCATCAAAATCCGATGTGTAAAGCGCCGAAATGGCGAGAAGCGATTGCGATGGGGGATAGAAAATATAAACGAAAGACGGCATAGTTTCCACGAAATCATAGATGAAATTGCCCTCGCTGAGAGAGAATATATCTATAAGGAAATCAAATCCTATCGAAACGTCGCAAAGCGCGAAGCAAAGAAGCCCGATACCCGTTATCAGCGCCTCTTTAGAGCGCGAGTGGACGAAAGATATGATCATACTGATCAAAAGATTTACGTAATAGACCACCGAGATAACGAAAAGCGCCTCGCACGCCTTGCCGAGCACGATAAGAGTAACCGCCGCGCCGAGAGCGCTAAGCGATAAGCGCAATACCGCGTGAAGCTTTTTCTCCTTTTCGGATGAAGTAAAGCGCCGCGTTTTCATAGCGTAAGCCGCCTGCGCGATAAGGAAAAATACCATAGCCAAGGTTTTTCTCTCGGCATCCTTTAAAATGAGGAAATAATCCGCGATAACGGTGAATAAGAGCGCCGTAAACTGCATTGCCCTGCCGCAGCCGATAGCATGCCTGAGGGTCGGGCGGAAGCAAGGGCAGGATAGATTTTTCCTTGCCGTATCTATAAAGAGTGCCGCCGAAAATGCGAACGCCAGCGCTACCGACGAAA
>JAZRLT010000158.1:0-3832 GCA_045646995.1 Eubacteriales bacterium
CGCATTCCTTGGTGAAAAGCTTCCTTCGTGGAAGTCTGCGGCAACTCTCATCCGTACTATCGCGGAGAACTATAAGCTTCCTTACTACACACTCTCTCCCACCTATTCCGTATGTAAGAACCACGGATATCTTGCAGGTGAGGTTTACACCTGTCCTCACTGCGGTGAGAAGACCGAGGTTTACAGCCGTATTACCGGTTACTACCGTCCCGTACAGAACTGGAACGTCGGTAAGGCTCAGGAATACAAGGACCGCGTAAACTACGACGTTTTGAACAAGACCGAGGTTCACACCAAGGTTGAAATCGAAATTGAGGAAGAGGTCAATGCGGCTGTTGAGGAAACCATCCTCTTCGCTACCAAGACCTGCCCCAACTGCCGTATCGCGGCTTCGCTTCTCGACAAGGCGAACGTAAATTACCGCAAGGTGTACGTTGAAGACGAGCCCGAGCTCGCAAAGCAGCTCGGCTTGAAGCAGGCTCCCACGCTTGTAGTCGGCAACGAAAAGATTGTTAACGTTTCTAACATCAAGAAGTACCTCGGCAACTAATCGGAGATGCAAAAAAAGCGCAGACCGAAAACCAACTGATATAATTATAATCCCCCGAAACAATCTTTCGGGGGATTATATTAGAAAGGAAAAATGAATTATGTACGATATTATAATAATCGGTGCGGGTCCCGCGGGTCTCACCGCGGCGGTTTATGCGCGCCGAGCAAACAAAAGCGTTCTTATTCTTGAAAAAAGCTCCTTCGGCGGCCAGATGACCTTCTCTCCCAAGATCGAAAATTACCCCGGATTCGTTTCTGTATCGGGTACCGAATTAGCCGACGCTCTCGTCGAGCAGGCTCTCGCCCAAGGCGCAGAGGTCGAGCTCGAGGAGGTAGAAAAAATCGAGCTTTTAGACGACGGAACAAAAAAGGTTACGACCGACAGCGGCGAGCATATCGCAAAGGCTGTTATCATCGCGACCGGCGCGAAGCACCGTTTACTCGGTGTCCCCGGTGAAGTTGACCTCGTCGGAAACGGAATTTCCTTCTGTGCGGTATGCGACGGCGCATTCCACGCGGGTAAAAAGATCGCGGTTGTCGGCGGCGGCAACAGCGCGCTTCAAGAGGCTAATCTCTTAGCCGACCTTTGCGAAAGCGTGACCGTTATCCAAAACCTCGACAATTTCACGGGCGAACAACGTCTTGCCGACGCGCTTATGGCAAAGCCTAACGTAAAGGCTATTTTCGGAACCGTGGTTACCGAATTCCACGCCGACGCCAACGGTGAGCTTTCGGGTCTTACCGCCAAGAACGTTGCAAGCGGCGAGGAAACCAAGATGGACTTCGAGGGCGTATTCGTTGCGATCGGTCTCGCTCCCGACACAAAGATCGCCGAAGGACTCGCAGAGCGCGACAGATGGGGTTATATCGTTTCGGACGAAAAATGCCTCACCTCTACCGAGGGTATGTTCGTCGCGGGCGACTGCCGTACCAAGGGCGTACGCCAGATAGCAACCGCTATCGCCGACGGCGCAAGCGCGGCTTTGTCGGCTATCGCTTACCTCGATAAATAAACAGCACAAGAAACACCGTCGAGAATTCCTCGGCGGTGTTTTAATTCATAGCGGTTTACAAAACGGTTATGGATTAATTTTAGGCTCTTCAACAATTTTTAAAAAATAAAACATCGTGTTCTCGGCAAAATCATATCCTTGAGATGGAGTGGATTCTTCCTTGCTGTACAGATATCCGTCGTTTTCGATATAATAGAAAACATATTGCTCTTCTTCTGAAACTATCAGCGTAAGCACGTCCCCCTTCAGCTGATATTCTCCACTAAGCGCTAAAGACAGCGACACGTGTGCACTCAAGGTAAATCTTCCGTTTCTTCCCAAGCGCAAAACCGCGCCATCAGGGGATTGGCAATAACCGTTGTACATCAGATGCTCCATCTCTAACGTGGGATACACCTTGTCGGATTCTCCACGTTTGGATAAAAACTCTATTACGGGTCTTCCGTAAGGACCGACATAAGGTATCACGAACAATTCGAAAGTTTCTTCATCCGTCGAGCTTCTTCCCTTGCCCATTACCGTGAGAATCTTATCTCTATCGGTGTTTTCCGAATATTCGGGTATATAAAACAGCTTTTCGGGATACAAACTGCTCCACGATAGCGGATCCCCTCCGACGTGTCGTATAGCGTCTGCGCCCGTAAAAAATGCATTGGGAGAGGATAATGCCGTCAACCGATAAATAATAATCGTATAGATATTGTCAAGGTCTTCTTCGGTATAGTGGAAATTTTGACTATCCTCGGATGCGGACCTTGTATCGATGGACTTGCCGTTCACAAACGGAAACCGCGCGGAAATATACGACAGCGACGAATACGAAGCGAAGGCAGTAAGCACGACCTCGTCATACTCTTCATAAATTCGAATGGAATCCTGAATGATGAAGTATACCTCTTCTGTGGTAAGGGACTTTATTACTTCTTTTTCGTAATTGCTCTGCCAATACTTGCTGAGGTAGTCTTGAGAAATTACCGTGATTGTTTTGCCGTCCTCGCTAACGTCGTACATCGCTTTAAATTTTGCTCGCAATAAATCCTGCGGGAACGGGGCGTCTTCAGAAATTATATCTCCGAAGATATCGCTGTTTTCTCCGTTCATATCGTAATCTTTCATCTCCCCGTCATCCGTAATAATGCCGTACATACAGCCGGCAAGAATAACAGAAGAAAGGAGAATCAAAGATATTACGATCGTGAAAAACTTTACGTTTCGTTTCATAATACACACCGTCCTTTCGTTTTTTGCAGGAGTTTTCCCATCCTGCAATTTTATTTTAACGAAAGCATATAATCAACTTATCTCCGACTTATTGCCGACTTGTAAAAGTGACGAAAATTTTTGTTCCTTTTCCAAGCTCGGATTCAAAGCGCATCTCAGCGCCGTGAGTACGGACGATTTGTTTACAAAGAGCAAGTCCCAGACCTGCACCGCCTTCGGCACGGGAACGGGATTTATCGGTACGGTAAAAGGGTTCCGTTATGTGGAGCAGCTGTTCCTCGGTCATACCCTTGCCGTTATCTTCAATGATTGCCTGACCTTCGGTGCAAGAGATCTTCACCTTGCCACCGGCTGAGCAAGCCTTGATTGCATTTTCGGTGAGGTTATAGAACAGCATCGAGAGAAGTGTTTCGTTGCCTTTGACGGTTACAGGCACGATGTCGCAGGTGATCTCTACCTCTGCTTTCTCAGCTCTCATTTGGAGCTTTTCTGAAACATCGGTAAGAACGGCATCAAGATGGGCATCTGCCATCTCGATCTCATTCTCACGGATGAAAGCACCGTCAAGGAGGATTTCGGAAATTTTTTGCAGACGCTCGGATTCGGACATGATATACTTCGCCGCGATCAGTCTGCGTTCCTCTGTGGTGTTTGCTTTTTCTATGTATTCCGCATAGCCGCGAATACTTGTAAGAGGTGTGCGAAGCTCGTGCGCCATATTATCAACGAGCATTTGCTTTCTCTCCGCCTCGTTTTCCAGCGCCGCCATCTGTTCGTTTATCCTGCCGAGCATTGCGTTAAAGCTTTTTGCAAGGAGCGTAAATTCGTCGTTGCCTTTTTCTTCGGCTGTAACCGAGAAGTCACCCGCTTCGATAACCTCGGTAGTCTTACGGAGCTTTTCCAGAGGACCGGAGAGCTTTTTCAGAATAAAATACAGGCAAACTGCGAGAAGCGAGGAAACACCTATTGCAGTAAGCACGTAAGTCAGCATCAGCGATTGGAACTCGGAATCAAGGGATTCCACGTTCTTCGCGAAGATCATTTCG
>JAZRLT010000159.1:0-2331 GCA_045646995.1 Eubacteriales bacterium
CTTATCCGTGTTCGTCAGTTCACTATTTCCGAGGGACACCTTGTTCTCCGTCCCGATCAGCTCGAGGAGGAATTCAAGGGTTGCGTAGAACTCGCTCGTTACTGCCTTGAAACGCTCGGTCTTTGGGAGGACTGCACCTTCCGCTTCTCTCAATGGGAACCCAACCGTACCGACAAGTACGAGGGTACCCCCGAGCAGTGGAATGAGGCTCAGGATATTATGGGCAGACTTCTTGATAAACTCGGTATCAACTACGAAATCGGTATCGACGAAGCGGCGTTCTACGGACCCAAGCTCGATATTCAGTGTAAGAACGTTTTCGGTAAGGAAGATACTATCGTTACTATCCAGATTGATATGCTTCTCGCCAAGAAGTTCGGTATGGAATACGTTGACAGCGAAAACAAGCTCGTTAACCCCTATATTATTCACCGTACCTCGATGGGTTGCTACGAAAGAACTCTCGCGCTTCTTATCGAAAAGTATGCGGGCGCGCTTCCTATGTGGCTTATGCCCACTCAGGCTACGGTTATCCCCGTCAACGGCGATATGAACGCTTATGCGGCTGAGGTCGCTAAGAAGATGGAGGCTTGCGGTATCCGCGTTCGTCTTGACGACAGAAACGAAACTATGGGTAAGCGTATCCGCGAGGCTCAGATCGAAAAGATTCCCTATATGCTTATCGTCGGTGCGAAGGAACAGGAATGTAATTCCGTTTCGGTTCGTAACCGTAAGGGTGAGGACCTCGGCGTAATGACTATCGACGAAATGCTCGCTAAATTCACCCTTGAAATCGCTACCAAGGCTAAGTAATTATAAAGAAATAAAAACTCCCGCGATTGGGAGTTTTTATTATAAAAACAAAAAAACAATACAAAACGCTAATAAAGTGTGATATAATGGTCTTAATAAAATCAAGGAGAGCGTTATGAAAAGAATAATACCCGTTATATTGCTTTGCGCTATGCTGTTGACGTATATATTTTCGGGCTGCGCTTCAAACGAAAATACCGAGTCCTCCTCGGAAGTGAGTGTTAACGGTAATACCGATTTGAGCAACGACGTAAGCATAAATGCCTCGGAGTCTGATGAGCCTTCGCGCGATGAGTCGATTGCTGATGAATCAAGCGACGAGTCTTCCAAACCGGATTCGTCCAAACCCAATGAATCAACTCCTGACGATGATCCGTCGGATAAACCCGCCGATAAACCCGACGATAAACCCGACGATAAACCTGCTGACAAACCCGCAGATAAACCCGCGGACAAGCCTGTAAATAAGCTTTCTACGATCGAAAGACTCGGCGGATATGAAAATCTGAACCTTACTTACACCTTCCGTTATCACGGAAGCAATATGGGAAGACATAGCGAGTCGGATTTTATGCCCTACGTTGCTTATCTCGATAAAAACGGAAACATTAAGGATTATTTCTTCGATAGTTATCTCTTTCTCCCTTGCGCGGGTTCGGGTCCTTCGGGCGCGAGTATGCACGCCAACCTCTCTAATCCCACGAAAGCAAAGGACTGGATAGCCTACGTTGACGATACCTTTTCGTCGGGATATAACGTAAGCGCTCTTAATTCGGCGTTCGGCAAGGTGAAGAATACCTTGGGAGACCCCGATAAGAAGGCGGGAGTGTTCTTTACTATACTCTATCCGAGCAAAACCGCAACGAGCTTCGGGACACTCGGCGGAAAGAGTCTTAACTTTTCTAAAACCGAAGATAGAAAATACGCTATAAAATGGATGATAGACGAGCAAATTAAGAAGTTCGAGCAATCGAATTGCGGAAATTTGGAATTGGTCGGATTTTATTGGCTTGAGGAATACCTCGTTGAAGAGGGCGATGCCGCGCTTTTGAAATACGCTTCGGAATATCTCCATTCCAAGGGCTTGAAGTTTATATGGATTCCGTGGTACAGAGCGGAAGGATATACTCGTCATGAGGACTTCGGTTTCGATGTAACGAGTATGCAGCCTAACCTCTTCTGGCTCGGATTTACCGACCCGTACCGTGTTACCGACAGCGCCGAGATTTCCAAGAAATACGGTATGTGTATGGAAATGGAGCTTGATTTCAACGTATCTAAGGATTACTATTTCAATCGATATCTCTATTATCTCGAGGGCGGAATGACATCGGGAATGATGGACGAGGTAAAGATGTATTATCAGGATACTGGCCCCGGTGTTTATTATTCCGCGTGCTATTCCAATAACAGCGTTTTCCGTAGTGTGTATGATTTGACGTATAAATACGCAAAGGGTACGCTTACTCAGGCGGATATCGATAAGGTTCGTCCGAAGGGTGTAGAGGATAACGTTGT
>JAZRLT010000160.1:0-2133 GCA_045646995.1 Eubacteriales bacterium
AAGCTTTCGTCGGTTTCGGGTTCGTATTCAGCCATGCCTGACGCAACCGAGAGGGGAAGCGTATATTCTCCGAAACGGAAAAGTTCGTCGGTGGTGAGATTTTCGAGCCTTGCAAGGAGCTCGTATCTGTTGTCGTAATCGCTGTTACGGAGTATGGTAACGAATTCGTCGCCGCCGATGCGGTATACGGGACTGTGCGCAAAGACGTCGCAAATGCGCTTGACCGACTTTCTGATAAGCTCGTTTCCTGCTTCGTGACCGTAGGAGTCGTTGGTCTGTTTGAGTCCGTTTATATCGGAAACCACTATTGCGAATGATAAGTCGTTCGATCCTATATCCTTTTCAAGATTGTGGCGCGCTTCTTTATATGCGGTGCCATTCTTCACGCCGGTGAGGGAATCGCGGTAAGCGAGGGCGTTGATATAGCTGGTGTATTCTTCAAGCCTTGCGGATGTTTGTATCAGTGTTTTTGCCAGCTTGCCTATTTCGTCGTTGGAATTGTACTTCAAATTGTTTATTGCGTTTCCGACCGCGAATTGCTCGGCGGCGGCGGTGAGCTCCTCAAGAGGCGCCGTAATCTTTTTCGTTACGTATATGGTAACCGCAATAAACAATAAAAGAACGACAACGAAGGATATCATAATGCGGTTGAGCAAAGGATAGCTGTCCTTTTGAATATCAGAATAGTTTGCCGATACGTTAAGAATCATACCGTTAAGCAGCGAAGCGGATGCGGTGGATATTGCATTTTTATCGTCATTATCCGAAATGCCGGCGTTGTTCGGCGAGAATATAAGCTCTCCGTTTGCATTCGTCATGTATGCGTATCCGTTGTCGTAAGGCTTTATCATTTCGATCTGAGCGGTTACGGAAGAAAATGCTACGTCCATTCCGACGACACCGATAAAGGTTTCATCCTTGTAAAGCGGAGCAATATAGGATATCATAAGCTCGTCGGTAGTAGCGTGATAATAAGGGGACATCCAAACGGGCTTTTCCGCAATATAAGGCTCGAAGAACCATCTTAGGTGATCAATGCTGTCGTTAGAAGTATCCGCGTTCAGCGAAATGCTCGTCGGAGGAATGTTGGTAAAGTTTCCGTCTTCATCTACCGTAATGAAGAAGCCCGAGGTGGGCGACGTGAGGGAGGGCTCGTAGCGAAGATAGTAAGCAACGGTACCGGGGGTATTCTCGGCAACGTTCGAGAAAGCGCTTCTCATGGTCTTGGTGAAATAGTTCAAATAGCTTTCACCCGAGAGAACGCCTGCCGATGGGAGCTCGGTAACGACCTTGTTGCTGATAATGGTTACCGAGTTTTTAATGTTGGATAAAACCGCGTTAATTTCGCCGGCTTCCTTTTCGCACTCGGATTTAAGCATATCGTTTGCGTTGTCGTGGAGAATTTTATTCGTGGTGAAAAGACCAATCATCGTAACAACGAGCATCATTACGAAAAGACCGGATATGATAAGCGTTAAAATTTTGCTCTGCAACGATTTCATGATAAAATCCTCCTTTCTTTGAATTGCGGCGCACGTCAAACAGTGCGTCCGCGCGGCGTATTTCCTATATTATACCACGGCGCGCCTCATAATGCAATAGATTTTAAAAAATAATGTAAATATATGACGATTTATGCTTTTTTGTAAACCAAAGATATAAAAATAAAAAGCACTCAAATGCAACGATAAGTTTACAAATGAATGCTCTATAATTGCTTTATGCCGTCTGATTTTGCTGCTTTATGCCTCTTTTGTACCAACTGATAAATCCGTAAATATCATGGATGAGGAATATTGAGAAGCAAACGAGGACCGAAACGTTGCCCATGCTTTCTCCAAGCGAAAGAGCCCACAAAGCTATGAGAACGACGTCGTTTAACGCATAGGCTACGGCGTATAACGGGCTTCTTTTAGCCGAGAGAAAAACCGCGCTGAAGCTGGTTAAGACGGATAGCGTGGCAAGCGGAAGATGGGGAGTTTTGAAAAATCCCAAGATGAAATAAAACGCCGCGGTGACGGCTGCAGCCGATGCGATCAGGGCTAAAACGTCACGCTTGCCTATCTTTTTTACCTCGACTTCGCGCGTTTGCTCGTCGTAGGGGTGGCGTATCCACTCGATTAATGCGTATAC
>JAZRLT010000161.1:0-3304 GCA_045646995.1 Eubacteriales bacterium
GGTGTATGTATTTGTGTCGATGACACCGAAATGCAAATGGTAACCCGTCGAACGGCCGGTCGTACCGACGTAAGCGATGACCTGTCCTGCCTTGACGCTGTCGCCGACCTTAACGTGATAAGTGGGGCGCGACGAGTTGCCGTTATCGCAGTGAGCGTAAAGCGAGGAAATGCCGTTTCCGTGATAGATTATTACACAGTTACCGTAGCCGTTATTCTTGTCGGACGCCTGAGTGACGATACCGTCCTTGACCGCAAGAATGGGAGTGCCTCTCGAGCAAGCAATATCAATACCTCTGTGGAATTCGGTGGTAGGCTTACCGAACGGGTCTTTACGCCAACCGTATTGGCTCGTGACGCGATAGCTTGCACCCGATTTGATGGGCCATCTGAACGCCGCGCTGGAATTCAACAATTCCTTGCGTTCCTTTTCGAGCTCGGAAATCTTTTTCTTGATATCCGAAATTTTAGTGTTCTTTTCCTTGTACTTGATAGCAAGCTCGCCCGCATCGAGATTGAGGTCGGACGCGATGGTCTCGAATTCCTCGATCTTCTGCTCAAGCTGGTTTTCTTGAATCTTCAAGCTCTTGAGGTTTTCATCGTACTGAGCTTGAATTTCCAAAAGCTCTGCGTTTCTTGCCTCAAGAGTAGATAAAGAGCTTTCAATCTCCTGTAATAAGCGGTCAGCCGCTACCATTATATCGTTGAAGTTGTCGCGCTTTGTGAGGTAATCGGACAAGCCCGCGGACGAGAATAAAAGCTCAAAGCTGTTCGTATTGCTGTTTTCATATATGAACTGCATAAGGTTTTTATACATCGACGCGCGGTAGTCGTAGTCCTCCTGAACGAGTATTATCTCGTTGGTGACCTCGGCGCGCTTGACGTCGTTGGCGGCAACAACCGCTTCCTGAGCCATTATGTCCGCCTCGAGAACGTCGATCTGAGCCTGATATTGAGTCAAAAGCTCGGACGTTTCTCCCGATTTGTCCTCTAAGTCCGCGATATCCTTCGTGATGTCGGCAAGCTCCTTTTGAAGATCGGAAAGTATGGACTTATATTGGTTTATTTCGTTTTCAATGTCGAATAGAGTTCTCGCTTCAGCGACCTCGTAGCTTCCGTTTCCGGCGGTTATGCCGAAAACCACAACGGTGCAAAGCAAAAACGTTACGGCTTTTTTCAGAAAACGCTTCATTAATTAATTCAAACTCCTTTGTGATTGCGGAATGCAGAAGCATTCCGATGAGAAACGAGTGATTATGCGCTTAAATACTTTTTAAGCGAAATGCTCGAAGAAATAATTCCCGCGAACAATCCTACCGCTAAAAACGCAATAGCGATAACGGGGGAATAGGTCGAGAATTCGGCGAAGATGAAGTCCTGCCCGCCGCTTCCCGTTGCCGAGGAAATGATCGCCGTGAGGACGTGGGAATAAAGATAATATTCAAGTCCGAAGGCGACGGCAGCTGAAAATACACCTATTATGATACCCTCAACGATGAAAGGCATTCTTATAAAGCTCTTGGTTGCACCGCATAAGCGCATAAACGTGATTTCGTTTCTGCGTGCGAACACACCGAGCTTGATGGTGTTCATAATGACGAAGAGCGAAATGAGAAGGAATATCGCCATAAGCCATACGCCCGCGATGTAAAGAGCGTTTTTAATGCTCATAACGTTGTTGTAAAGATCGGCGTGGTCCTTGATATCCTCGGTTTCGATCGAATATATCGTCTTGCCCTCGCCGTCTTCGAGAGTGATGGCATCGATTTCGCTTCTTACCTTGACGACCTCGTCGAAGTCGGAAAGGTTGATAAAGGTTATGCGGTAGCTTGCGCGGAGGGGGTTGTCCTTGATAGAGCTCGTGATGCCCGCGTGGGTACCCTCGTCGTGTCCCGCATCGTGCTCAAGTATAGAGTCGATCCATTCGGGATTGTCGTACATCTCCTTCATTTTCTCGAGATGCTCGTCCGAAGAGATAAACTTGAAGTTTTCGTGCTTGGGTACGGTCTCACCGTCTTTGAGATCGCTCTTTTTCCAATCGATAATGGGGGACTTGTCGCATATATCGGCGAGCTTTTCACCGATAGCGATGATTTCGTCCTCGCCCGCGCTCTTGTTGATCATTACCTCGATAACGTTTAGGTTGTCTATCGCTTGGAAGTTAAGGTCGATAGTGTCGATTACGAGATAGAAGGTTCCGACAAGAATCATACACGCGATAAGCACGAGCACGGATGCTGTGGACATTACGCTGTTACGGAATACGCCTTTAAATCCTTGACCGACGTTATAAAAGAAGGTACTCGGCTTCATGCAAAATCGCCTCCGATCTTATCAGATACGATTTGTCCGCCTTCAATTCGGATAACTCGCTTTTTGTATTGCTGGATGATGTTAAGGTCGTGAGTTACGACGATAACCGTCTTTCCGAGCTTGTTGATCTTCATAAGAAGCTCCATAATACCCTCGGTCATCTCTACGTCAACGTTGCCCGTGGGCTCGTCCGCAATGACGGTATCGGGATTGTTAACGAGCGCTCTTGCGAAAGCGACTCTTTGCTGTTCGCCGCCCGAAAGCTCGTTGGGGAAGGAGTCACTCTTATGTCCGAGACCGACGACGTCCAAAAAGAAGGGAACACGCTTTTTGATAAGAGAGGGCTTCGCACCGACGACTCTCATAGCGAACGCGACGTTTTCGTAAACCGTCATATTCTCAAAAAGCTTGAAATCCTGAAATACTACGCCCATAGTGCGGCGAAGTGCAGGGATTTTCCAAGAACGGATCTTCTCGAGATGGAATCCGTTTACCTCGAGCTTGCCCGAGGAAATACGTTCTTCACATATAAGAAGCTTCGTAAGCGTGGTCTTGCCCGCGCCGGAATGACCGACGACAAAAACAAATTCGCCGTCGTCTATACGCAACGAAACGTCGTTAAGTGCGACGGTACCGTTGCGGTACTCCATCGATACGTTTTCAAAATTAATCATACTGCAAACCCTTAATTAATAAATGGAAGGCTTGCTGATGACGTACTTCTTGACCATCAAAGCAACCTTAAAGGTGATAGCGTGCTCGAACTCACGAAGGTCAAGGCCGGTAAGCTTTTTGATCTTTTCGAGACGGTATACGAGAGTGTTTCTGTGAACGAAGAGCTTTCTCGAGGTCTCGGAAACGTTAAGGTTGTTATCGAAGAATGCGTGAATGGTCTGGAGAGTTTCTCTGTCGAGGCTTTCGAGAGAGCCGCGCTTGAAGACCTCCTGAAGGAACTTTTCGCAAAGAGTGGTGGGAAGCTGATAAATAAGTCT
>JAZRLT010000162.1:0-10830 GCA_045646995.1 Eubacteriales bacterium
CTGCCCTGAACGGTGATACGCGCACCCATACGCGCAAGCTCGTCGGTATATTTAAAGCGGGAATCCATAACGCTTTCGGTAAGCTTACTCTGACCCTCGGCGAGACAGAGAAGAACGCAGAATTGCGAGTTCATATCCGTCGGGAAGCCCGGGTAAAAGTCGGTCTTTACACGGCATTTTTTAAGTACGCCGTTATACGCGACACGAACGTTATCGTCGCCCTCCTCAACGGTCACGCCCATTTCCTGAAGCTTTGCGGTAACCGCCTCAAGGTGACGGGGAATAACGTTATTGATAACCAAATCGCCCTTAGTAACAGCAGCGGCGATCATATAAGTACCCGCCTCGATCATATCGGGGATTATCGCGTAGGTACCGCCGTAAAGCATATCCACTCCGCGAATTTTAATAACCTCGGTACCTGCGCCCGAGATATTCGCACCGCAGGAGTTCAAAAAGTTAGCAAGGTCAACGATATGGGGCTCACGCGCAGCGTTATCTATAACCGTCATACCCTTAGCCATAACCGCAGCCATCATAATATTACAGGTCGCACCGACCGAGGCAACGTCGAGATATATCGAGGTTCCCTCCAAAGGTCCTTCGGTATAGCAGTTAACGCCGTCGGCGGTACATTTTACCGTAGCACCGAGCGCCTCGAAGCCCTTAATATGCTGGTCGATAGGACGCGCGCCGAGGTTACATCCGCCGGGGATAGCGGTATAAGATCTTCCGAATCGTCCAAGCTCAGCACCGAGAACGTAATAGGAGCCGCGCATAACGCGGGCAAGGTCGAGCGGTACGCTGTTACTATGGACGGTACGGGTATCAATACGGTAAGTATAGTTATCTATCTTTTCTACTTTGGCGCCCATACGCTTAACTATCTCGAGCGCGGCGGCAATATCGCTCACATCGGGAAGGTTTTCAAGCACACAAACGTCGTTTACAAGAATCGTCGCAAAAATAATAGGAAGTGCGGCGTTTTTCATTCCGCCTATGTTTATCGAGCCATGAAGGGGCTTTCCGCCCGAAATACAAAGCTTTTCCATTTATAAAAACACCTTTCGGTATACATATTCATTATGATGATATCATTTTAGGAAATAAAAGTCAATAATTAATTACTTACAATACAGTTTATGCGACATTAATCTTCTTGACAAAACTTTTTGTTTGGGGCATAATAATAGCGTTGATTTAGTAATTGATCGGACGGACGTCCGATAGATATATATCCAACCCGAAAGAAAGGAACTTATATGGCAAAACCCAAAAAGCAAAAGGTCAATATCGTATTCCTCGGCGGTGTAGACGGTATCGGAATGAACTGTACCGCCTTCGAATATGCTAACGATATTATGATCGTGGACTGCGGAGTTGCCTTCCCCGAGGATGATATGCTCGGAGTAGACCTCGTTATCCCCGATTTCAACTATCTTGAATCAAACGCCGAAAAGGTACGCGGTCTCGTTATAACCCACGGTCACGAGGACCACATCGGCGCAGTGCCCCATTTTCTTAAAAAATTCCCGAACATTCCCGTATATGCGACGCGTCTTACGCTCGGAATAATCGAGGGAAAGATTGCCGAGCATGGTATACGAAACGCCAAGCTTATCGAGGTTCAAGCAGGAGACACCGTCAACCTCGGAAGCGTATTCCAAACCGAATTTATTCACGTTAACCATTCGATGCCCGATGCCTGCGCGTTATGCATCACCACCCCTTGCGGAAGAATTCTCCACACGGGCGACTTTAAGGTAGACTTTACTCCCGTTGACGAAAAGCCTATCGACTTGGCACGCATCGCCGAGCTCGGACGAAAGGGTATCCGTCTTTTGATGTGCGACAGCACGAACGCCGAGAGGTCGGGATATACCCCGAGCGAAAGCAGTCTTGCAGAAAGCTTCGACCGCATATTCAATAACGAAAAAAGGCGTGTCGTTATCGCAACCTTCTCTTCTAACGTTCACCGTGTTCAGCAAATAATAAACGCCTCTGAAAAATACGGAAGATACGTCGCCATTTCGGGAAGAAGTATGTTGAACTTCGTCCGCGCGGCGATGAAGTTGGGATATCTCGAGGTTCCCGAGGATATGATAATCGACCTTAACGACGCCGAGAAATATCCTCCCGAGCGAGTTACTATCGTCACTACGGGAAGCCAAGGCGAGCCTATGAGCGCGCTTTACCGTATGGCGTTCGGAGAGCATAACCAAATCAATCTCGATTCCCGCGATCTCGTCGTGCTTTCCTCCTCCGCTATCCCCGGCAACGAAAAGCTTATTACCAAAATAATCAACGAGCTTTTCAAGCGCGGAACCGACGTTATTACGTACAGCAATTATGACGTTCACGTATCGGGCCACGCCTGCAGAGAAGAATTAAAGCTTATCCATTCACTCGTTTCACCCGAATATTTCATTCCCGTTCACGGCGAATATAAGCACCTTATCGCCCACGCCTCACTTTCCTGCGAGATGGGTGTTCCCGAAAGCCATATCGTTATCCCCGAAAACGGACGAATCGTAGAAATGACAAAGCGAAGCGTCAAGGCGGCGGGTATGATAGAGGCCGGAACCGTTATGGTTGACGGCACGGGTGTCGGTGAGGTAAACGACGTCGTTCTCCGCGACAGAAAGCGTCTCTCCGAGGACGGTGTTATAATCATTTCGGCGGGTGTAGATATGGAATATCAATGTATTTCCATTCCTCCCGAGGTAGTTACCCGCGGCTTTGTCTACGAAAAAGAAAACGAAGAGCTTATAGCGAGAATCGCCGAGGCGGCGAGAAATTCGCTTATCCGTAATTTCGCCAAGGGCGTAGACGATATATCGCTCTTGAGAACCCGCTTGCGCGACGATATCGCCGAATATGCACGCAAGCGTACCAAGCACAAACCGCTTATCGTTACTACCCTTTTCGATATACAGCTATAACAATAAAACTCCGACGAGGAAGAGCTCGCCGGAGTTTTTCTTTTTATTTGAAGAATATTGAGAAAAGCTCGCTCATTATATCTCTTTCCTGATCGCGGAAAATACATCCCGTATAATGAGAGGTCAGCTCTGTGCTTATTGTAAAAACCATCCTTTCTTCGGCTATCTCTAAAGAAACGTCCCAAAGATTTGCGTTTGAAATAAGATATGCGACACGGCTCCAAAACCGTCTTTCGCTAAATCTTCCCTCGAAACGCTTTTCGAGATTTACGCTCAGTACGTTTTCGTACTCATCCTCCGGAATTTCACCGTTTAGGATTATTCGGCAATACGCTTTAGAGTCGGCGTTGGTTATTTCGAAAAGAACTCTGTCGTTATCATCGTTTCCGAGCAAGACCGCCACGGCAAGCACAAGAAGGAACTCTCCCTCCGAGCCCGCCGAAACGCTATCGGTATCCTTATCTCCGCAAGTCGATACTCTCGCCCGTATTCCTATCGAATTAAGCTCCTCGACAAAACGGTTAACCGTCTTTTCCATATCGAAGAAGGGAAGTTTACGGCATTCAAGGTTTTCGCGTAGCCGTTCCGTAACGAACGCGGCTGCGGAGCGAGTCCTTAAGCGTCTCGAAAGTGCTTCTCCGAAAAGGGTCTCGTCGGAGATACTAAGATCGTATCCCGACATTTCCTCATAGATTTCTTTTATCCTCTCACAAAGACGAGACGCAACGGGATTCACTACTATAAACCTATTCCCGTCGATTGCAAAGACGTTCGCACCGTAGGAAACCGTACCGAAGTTTATTTCGCAAGAAGCCGTTTCTCGGTTTTCCATATCGCGTATACGTATAAATTCCTCGTCGGAAACAAAGCCTCTCGCCGTTTTTCCGACCTCAATTCCCGTAACGTAAAATCTTGCCGCACGGTTTTTGGCTATTATCTTCAAATCCCCGTCGGTAACGACTACGGGGCTATCAAAGGAATCGATATATTCACGAAGGTTTTCTCTAAACTTAGAGGCATGGTCAAATTTTACGTTCACGGCACTATCCTTTTATCAATATATTCTTAAAACACAAACCGACATATCATCGGCGCATTCACTGTTTTTTCTCGCGTCCTTTAAAATTTTAGACGCCAACGCCCGCGCGCTCGGCATAGGGGGCAGTCCCTCGTCGGGAAGAAGCGATTCGCCGCTTCCTGTTTGCAAAACGCCGTCGCTGAGCATAACTATCATATCGCCCTTTTCTATACGAAAGCTTTTTTTATCGGCAATAACTCTTCGCATTATCCCCGCGGGAGGAGTCTTCGATTCTATCATAACAGCTTTTCCGTTCCTTATCAAGACCGTTGGAGCGGCGCCCGCCTTTATTATCGTTGCCATCGAGAGGACTCTGTCTATTTCGAGAAGATCGACCGTCGCGAATATCTCCTCTTGTTTTTCCACGAGTGCCTTATTCAATAACCTTATCGCGCTTTCCTTATCCGCGCCGACCGTTAAGAGTTTTTCCATCATTATAGCTGAAAGACGGCTCGTAAGTGCGGCGTCACGTCCGCTTCCCATTCCGTCCGAAACGAGACAGTAGAAATATCTTTCGTCATTTTCAAATACGCTTACCGTATCACCGCAAACGCTCTCGCCGGTTTTGGCTTCGGATATCTTGGAAAATTCAATTCGAAAGGCAGGTACGGAATTAAGCTTCATAAGCGTATAGTCGTCGTGAAGCACGAATTCCGGCGAAGAAACGGCGGTTCCGACCGAGGACGCCACCGAAGCGGCTATCTCCTTCGGCGAGGTCTTTATTTGCTCGGGCTTTACACCAAAGGCGGTGATTTCGCGCCTTCGCACGCCCGTTACACGGACGCCGTCGCATTCAACCCCGATTTCGGAAAGCTCTCTCTTCACCTTATCGGCTAAAGGCTTGTCCGAGCGAGCGCTATCCTCTTGTTTTTTGGCGGCATCCACGAGAAGCGAGGAAAACGCCGAATATTCCTCCGCCATCCGGCTCAATCCCTTTTCGTACTCCTTTTCCTTAAGCGACGGAAGGTTATTTACCGACCTCGCCATAGCGCAAGCGAAGGGACAGCGCGAGGAAATATGGGTCGGTACATGCGAATAGGCAACTACTCCGAAGCGTCGTATCTCGCTCGTAAAAAAGTTCGATATTTCGCATTTATCGAGCTCGCATCCCTCACAATGCGAGCAATAGGTCTCGACCGCACCGACTATTTTACGGTTTATCTCGGTCACTCCCTCGACTTTTGCCGTATCCGAAACGGTATAAAAAAGCGATGACAAAGACGAAAACGCGGCGGCATATCGCGATATACGGCGGTCGTGAGCGCGCTTTTCGGCGCTTGACGAGGTATGGTTATAAACCGCTATTCGTTTTCTTAACGGGATAAAGACGGCATAAACAAAGATAATCATTATTCCCGACGGAATTATCCCGTCTGCTCCCGAAAGATAAAAATATCCGCTTACCGCAAGCATATATGAAAGTATCAGCGCCAAGCTCTCGACCTCGTTGACCAAAAGCCCGTAGGAAATACCCATAACGCCCAAGGCTCCCGTTGCCGCACCGCCCGAAACGAGCCCGCAGGCAATACCGCAAACTCCGCCGTAAGCAAATCCGTTTTTCCGCGCCGCACAAAGCGTAAACGCCGAAGCGGGAATAAGCGAAAGCGAAATTCCGCCTATTTCTATCGGAGAAAACAATACGGTAAACGCGAACGCAAAGGCAAGAAGCGAGATATCGTAGCGTTTTTTATAAAGCTCTCTTTTTTTATCGAAAAATCCGTTAAAAGCGTATGTAAACGCAGGATAAGCGATAACCGCCGCCAAAAGACGAAAGACGTCGTTCATTCCATAAATACCGGAAAGCGCGATATATGCGGCTTTTAGCGCGCTTACCGAAAATGAAAGAAGAACACGGGTATACATATAAACCCCGCCGTTTTTCTCCTTCGCGGCAAGAACCAAATAAAGATAAAACGCACAAAACAGCGCCAACGGGATGCATTCATCAAAGAGCGACGCTGCCGCGACGCCGAAAAACACCTCTCTCCTACCCTTTTTCGGCATAGCACAGATAAGCGCACAGCCAAAGGGCATAACCCCCGCCGCAAGCGGTGAAACACCGAGAAGAAATCCCAATAACGCGTAAAAAAACCGTTTTTTGCGGTCATTCTCAAAAATTTTAACTCGTAAAGCTTCCATTTTTCACATTCCGTCCCGTTTGAATTTTGGATTTTTATTATATCCGAAATCAGACGCACGGTTTGTCGAAGCGAAAACGATTTTTTTGAGTGTTTTTATTCGATTTGGTTAGCCTTTGGTACAGGTTGGCAGAAGATAAGAAAAGAAACGCCTTTTTGTATCAACGGGTCGTGTTTAAACGCAAAACAACGAATTTTTACCGTCTCTTTTATAATATGTCCGATTTGTCGGTTTCGTCTATATGATTTTGGAAAATTTTTTTATTTTTTATCGAAAGAAAATCGATTAACGCCATACTTTAAAAAAATCGCTTAAATATCAACGCAACGAGTGCAATTTTACTTGATTTTCGGCTTGTAATATGGTATGATATCTTAATAATTTATGCTCATTAATCATATATAGAGGTAGATTTTATTTATGAGTGACATCAAAACCGTAATTTGTGAAAAAGTAAGCGCATACGCCGAATCAAAGGGTGCGTCCCTTTCCGCCGACGAGGTTATGAGCTTCCTCGAAACCCCCGCCGACAGCAAAATGGGCGATATCGCGCTCCCCTGCTTTAAGCTTTCGAAAATTTTAAGAAGCAATCCCGCCGCTATTTCCCAAGAGCTTTGCGCCGCTTTCGACGGTATCTCGGGCTTTGAAAAGATAGAATCGGTCGGACCTTATCTTAACTTTTTCTTTGCAAGCGATAAATATTTACAAGACCTTAAGGCGCTTCTCTCCGACGAGTATCCCGAATTGACTAAGCTCGGCGAGGGCAAGACTATCGTTCTTGACTTCTCTTCCCCCAACATCGCCAAGCGCTTCCACTTAGGCCACCTCGGCACGACGGTTATCGGTAACGCTGTTCGGAATATTTATAAGTTCTGCGGCTATAAGACCGTCGCTTTGAACTATCTCGGCGACTGGGGTACCCAAAACGGCAAGCAGATCGTTGCCTTCAAGAAGTGGTCGAGCAAGGAACAGCTCGAACGCGAGGGCATCAAGGAGCTCGAGCGTATCTACGTTATGTTCGGAAAAGAGGCGGAAAAAGACCCCTCTCTTAACGATCAAGCGCGTGCCGCATTCCGTGAGCTTGAAAACGGCAACGAGGAATACCTCGCTATATGGCAATTATTCAAGGACATCTCGCTCCGTGAATATACCCAGACCTACAAGCGCTTGGGCATTGAATTCGACGTATGGGACGGCGAAAGCCTTTATACCGACAAGATGCCCGCTATCGTCGATGAGCTCCGCGAGAAAGAGCTTCTTAAAATCGACGACGGCGCTTCTATCGTTGATCTTTCGGAATACAATATGCCCCCCGCGCTTATCTTAAAGCGCGACGGAAGCACGCTTTATCCCACCCGCGATATCGCGGCGGCTAATTACAGATACAACACCTACGACTTCGATATCTGTGCTTACGTTACGAGCGCAGGCCAGTCGCTCCACTTCGCTCAATGGTTCAAGGTCACCGAAATGATGGGCAAGGAATGGTCGAAAAACCTCGTCCATATCCCCTACGGTACTATGAGCTTCGGCGGCGAAAAGTTGGCTTCGCGTACGGGTAATATTATTCTTCTTAACGACGTTTTCGACGAAGCGGTTGCCAAAGCGAGAGCTATTATCGAAGAAAAGAACGTAGCTCACGAAAACAAAGAAGCTATCTCCGAGGCAGTCGGCTTGGGTGCAGTTATTTTCAGCGCACTTGCAAACAGCCGTATCAAGGACACCAACTTCACTTGGGAAGGAACGCTCTCCTTTGAGGGCAACACCGGTCCCTATATTCAATACACCTACGCCCGCGCGGCGAGCGTACTCCGCCGTGGCGAGTACAACGGTGAATACGCTTCCCACACACCTGTTGACGACGAAGCGGCACTTATCCGTAAGCTTTGCGAATTCCAAGACACGGTTATCCGTTCTGCTAACGAATTCGAGCCCAGCATCGTTTCGAGATACGCTCTCTCGGTTTGTACCGCGTTCAACCAGTTCTACCATAACTGCCGAATCCTCGGCTCGGGCGGAGAAACCGAACAATTCCGTCTCGCGCTTACCTCGGCAACGAGAAATATCCTCGGCAGATGCTTGGATCTTCTCGGCATGGTAAGAACGGAGGAAATATAAATTTCACAGAAAAGAGAATAAAATCGGAAGATTTTTTGCGGAAGTGAAAAATCAACCTTAACTCTTCACTATTCACAAACGACTAAGGAGTTAATTATGTCAGGACATTCCAAATGGAAAAATATAATGCACAAAAAAGAAAAGACCGACGCGCAGAGAGCAAAGGTCTTTACTAAAATAGGCAAGGAAATGGCTATCGCCGTCCGTGAGGGCGGTCCCGAGCCTACATCCAACACCAAGCTCCGCGACCTTATCGCGAAGGCGAAGAGCCTCAACGTACCCAACGACAACATTGAGCGAGTTATCAAAAAGGCTTCCGGCGCAGACAGCGTTGCATACGAAGTAATCACCTACGAGGGCTACGGTCCCGGCGGAGTTGCGGTTATTGTAGAAGCCGCTACCGACAACCGTAACCGTACCGCAGGCGACGTTCGTCACTATTTTGATAAATTCGGCGGCAACCTCGGTACTACCGGATGCGTTTCCTATATGTTCGCCGAAAAGGGCGTTGTCGTCGTTTCGGGAATCAAGGACGAGGACGAATTTATGGAAGTTGCGCTCGATTGCGGCGCACTTGATTTCACCTCTGAGGGCGAAAACGGCGAGGTATTCACCGATATCAGCGAGCTTTCCGCAGTGCGCGAAGCGCTCGAGGCAAAAGGCTACGTTATCGAATCCGCCGAGCTCGAAAAGATACCCGCTAACTACGTCCGTCTTGACGACGAGGATCAGATAACCAAAATGAACAAGCTTTTGGATACGCTCGAGGACAACGACGACGTTACCAACGTTTGGCACAACTGGGATGACGAAGACTAAGGTCGGAATTTTCGGCGGTACGTTTAACCCCGTTCATAAGGGACACGTTGCCGTCGCGGAAAGCTTTATTCGGGATTACGGATTGGACGTCCTATACGTAATACCGAACAATATTTCTCCGCTTAAATATTCGAACAGCGTTTCGGGCGAGGACCGAGCAAATATGCTTAATATTGCCTTTAAGAACAACGAAAAGGTAATAATAAGCGATATCGAGCTTAAGCGCGAGGGGACGAGCTATACGCGCGACACCGTCGCCGAGCTCAAGGAATTACATCCCGAAAGCGAATTATATCTTCTGACGGGTGACGATTGGATAGATTCCTTCGACAAATGGAAGGACTATAAATTCATTCTCGAAAATGCCAGACTCGTCGTTGCGGTACGAAGCGGAAATGATATTACCCCTTCGCTCGATCGACTCGAGAGCCTATCGGGGATACGTCCGCTTACGCTTCAAAACGAAAAAATCGAGCTTTCGTCAAGCGAATTCAGAGCCGAGCCGAAAAAGGAACTCCTTCCAAACGGAGTTTTTGAATACATCGAAGAACGGGGGCTTTACGGAATATGACCGACGTAAACACAATTCTTTCAACAATGACTATTTCCGAGCGCAGGCTCAAGCACACCTTAGGTGTCGCCGAGGCGGCAAAGGAGCTCGCGAAAACTCATTTCCCCGAGCTTGACCTGAAAAGCGTCGAGCTTGCAGCGATAATGCACGATTATACGAAGGAATATCCCCTCGAGCGCCATTTAGAGCTTTTCTCGCTTTTTGGTATCGAAGTCACCGAAAACGACATAATAAACCATAAGCTCCTTCACGGAAAGACTGCGGCTCTTATCGCAAGACACGATTTCGGTCTTGACGAGGAAACCTGCTCGGCTATATATTGGCATACCACGGGTCGACCCGATATGACTCCGTTCGAAATAGTTATCTATCTCGGCGATTATATCGAGGAGTTCCGCGACGACGCAAGCTGTATTCAGCTTCGCGAATTTTATAAAAAATCGCTCTCCAAGGACGGAAAGCGAACCGCTTTGGTAAAAACTCTCGTCAGATCCTTCGATACGACGCTCAAGCATCTTATCGCGAGTGAGAAGACTATCGACGAGAACACTATAAAGGCAAGAAACTTTTATTTGAAACAACTTAACGAAATCACGAAAGGTTAAACGGCAGGAATAATGAACGAAAATATTCAAAAAGAACAGGCAAAGGCTATCGCCGAGCTCGCGTACAGCGTGCTTGACAACAAAAAAGGTATGGACGTTACTCTTTTAGAGGTAGGCGACCAGACAATCCTCGCCGACTACTTCGTGCTTTCGACGGGTACCTCGAATACCCACGTACGCGCGCTTGCCGACGAGGTCGAATTCAAGCTCCGCGAGGAATTAAACGTTCTTCCGAACCACATTGAGGGCGCTTCGGGTAACGCTTGGACCTTGATGGACTACGGTTGCGTTGTTATCCACATATTCACCTCTCAGGCGCGTGAATTCTACAAATTAGAGCGCCTTTGGAGCGGAAACGAAATCAAACTCGGCGGAAGCGAGGAAGAAGAATAAAATGAAACACGAATTCAGAGATATAGAACAAAAATGGCAATCCCGTTGGGACGAAAGTAAGATTTTTGAAGCCAAGGACCCCGGCGAAGCGGGCTCGGAGAAGGAAAAATTCTTCGCGCTCGTCGAATTCCCCTACCCCAGCGGTGCGGGTATGCACGTCGGACA
>JAZRLT010000163.1:0-5664 GCA_045646995.1 Eubacteriales bacterium
CTCCTTGAATTTATTTCACAAAAACAGTATATCAACATTTTTTACCGTAGTCAACCTTTGTTTTTTCAATTATTATTGAAGTTTAGCGCGATTTGGTATATAATAACCGTTAAGGCATGATCAAGGAGTCGTCAAATGAGTATTGATAACATTTTCGAATCGCAACGCGAGTTTTTCAAAAGCGGACAGACCTTCGACGTAAAATACAGAATCCAAGCGTTGAAACGGTTATACAGAGCAATAAAAGAGCACGAAAACGAAATCAACGAAGCGTTAAGAGCCGATCTCGGAAAGAACGAATTCGAGGGCTTTATGTGCGAGATAGGTATGGCTCTATCCGAGATAAGCTATCTTATAAAAAACACGAAAAGTCTATCGAAAAAACGCAGGGTAAAAACGCCCTTGGCGCAGTTCGTTTCTCGCAGCTACAAGCAGGCAACTCCTTACGGAAACGTACTTATAATGAGCCCTTGGAACTATCCGTTTCTCCTTACGATAGGTCCGCTTGCAGACGCGGTTGCGGCAGGAAACACCGCTATCGTCAAGCCGAGTGCATATTCGCCCGCGACGAGCGAGGTTATATCAAAAATCATATCTGACGTCTTCCCTCCCGAGCACGTTTCTGTAATCCTCGGAGGACGAAAAGAGAACGCGCATCTTTTGGAAATGAATTTCGATTTTATATTCTTCACGGGCAGTCAAAACGTCGGAAAAGAGGTTTTGCGCCACGCGGCGGAGAGGTTAACTCCCGTCGTACTCGAGCTCGGCGGAAAGAGCCCTTGTATCGTAGACAGTACCGCCAAAATCGAGCTTGCGGCAAGAAGAATAGTTTTCGGGAAGTTCCTAAACTGCGGTCAGACCTGCGTTGCACCCGACTATATTCTTTGCGATAAATCGATCAAGGACAGGCTTATCGGGGCTATAAAAAACGAAATCATCAAGCAATACGGAAACTACCCCATCGCCGACGACAATTACGGAAAGATAATAAACGAAAAGCATTTCGAGCGTATTATCGGTCTTATCGACGAGTCAAAAGCAGTTCACGGCGGTGATCACGACAGAATCGCGCTTAAGATCGCACCGACCGTTATGGACAACGCAGATTGGAGCGACGCGGTGATGCAGGAAGAGATTTTCGGCCCCGTATTACCGATTTTGACCTACGAAAAATTCGAGGATATTGTTCCGCTTTTTGCCGATATGGCAAAGCCGTTAGCACTTTATTTATTCTCGGAAAACAAGGCTCATATTTCGCTCATTACCGAGCGTTGCTTATACGGCGGAGGCTGTATAAACGACACTATAATCCATCTTGCGACGAGCGAAATGGGTTTCGGCGGAGTACACGAAAGCGGAATGGGCTCTTACCACGGCAAGGACGGATTTGACGCATTCTCGCATATCAAGAGCATCGTTGACAAGAAGACGTTTTTAGACCTCGGTATGAGATACAGACCCTACGGTAAAATAAGCGAAAAGCTTTTAAGGATATTTTTGAAATGAAGAAAGCCTTTATCATTCTCAACGCATTATTTATAATTATTGAGCTTATACTCCTTTTCGTATACCGCGAAATCGGCGGTATTGTTATGAAGGGTATCACAAGCGGAGGATTTGTTATCATCGGCGCGGTCAATCTTATTTACGCGTACACCAAAAAAGCAAGGAACGGCTTTATATGGTTATTGTTTTTCGGTTTGCTTTTATCGATGATCGGCGACATAATTCTCGGAATAGACTTTATCATCGGAGCGCTTATTTTTGCGCTCGGACATATATTTTATTTCATCGCCTTTTGCAGTCTCAAAAAATTCGAAAACCGTGATACGATCCCGAGTATGATACTGTTTATCGGCTCAGTTGCTCTTTTAACACTCTCACCCTATTTCGATTTCGGCGGAAGCCTTATGCTCGCAGTTTGCATATTTTACGCACTCATAATCTCGCTTATGGCGGGAAAGGCGATATCGTCGTTTTTAAAGGACAAGAGTCTTATTAATCTTATAATCCTCATCGGCGCAGTATTGTTTTTCTTCTCCGACGTAATGCTTGTATTTACAGTATTCGGCGGAGCGCCCGCGATAGCCGACACGCTATGTCTTTTCAGCTATTGGCCGGGGCAGACGATTCTCGCGTTTTCGGGTTATTTATACGTCAAGGAGAAATAATCCAAAAGAATGTTGTCAAAAATATTGACAGCATTCTTTATTTTTTGAGCAAAAAATATAGACAAGCGTATATCAAATATGATATAATAGGCGCGCAAAATAGACAAGCTTTCCCGCAGGAGGACGGTTATGAATATTTTCCACATCAAATACGCAGTCGAGGTAGCGAAGGTCGGTTCGATAAACAGAGCGAGTGAAAATCTCGGTATGGCTCAACCGAACATAAGCAGAGCCATCAAGGACCTCGAAGCCGATTTCGGTATTACGATTTTCGACCGGTCGGCAAAGGGTATGACTCTTACTCCCGAGGGTCGCGAATTTGTCGCGCAGGCGCAAAAAATTCTCGATCAGATGAACGAGCTCGAGCGTTTATATCGAGGAGAGCATCCGGGTCGCGAGAAGTTATCCGTCGCCGTACCGAGAGCGGGATATATCACGAATTCCGTTAACTTATTTTTACGAGCAGTCGACGAGTCGGCGTTTGAGATAGTAGTTAAGGATTACTCTGCCGAAAAAGCGATAAAAAGCGTGCTCGATTCGGAATGCAGTATCGGAATCATACGTTGCACCGAAACGGCAGAAGCGTTATTGCGCGAATTTTTCAATGAAAAGCATATCGTTTTTGATATAATCCACGAATTCAAAAAGTCGGTAGTAGTCAGCAGGTATTCACCGATGGCAGAAAAGGCGGTTTTGAGTCGAAACGACCTTTTCGAGCTGACCGAGGTTACTGACGGAGAGGATTCGGAATCCACACATGCGTTTGACGCATTACGAGACGAGCTGCACGATCACGTTCAAAAGTGCATTCATGCCGACGACAGGCTTATCCAATACGAGCTCATATCGGAAAATACAAACCTATTTATGATTTCACCGAAACTAAGTGAAAGCATAAAGAAAAGATATGATCTTATTGAAATCGAATATACAGATTCGCGCGTATACAAGGACATTCTTATTTATCGTGAGGGTCACAAGCTGAGCAATCTTGAAAAGGATTTCACAAACATAATAAAGCATATATAGTTCAAAGCAAAAAGGCTTTCCGAATCGGAAAGCCTTTTTGCTTTTGGAAAGGAGTCTATATTATGAGGAGAAATTATCTGTCATTTTATCATACCGTTTATTTATAAAATAGACGGCAAGGTTTACCGAAACAAACAAGAGGTTCACAAGGTATGCTATCAAAACATAATTATAGTTTCCGTTTATTATCTTTCCTGCGATTCCCGCCAAATAACCTATAATAATCAAAAGTATGAATTGAAGGCTCATTGATTTTGCGGTTTTGGCTTTTATGTTATTAATAACAGACACGGGCCAAGACGCGCCGAAGCAGACAAGCATTACGGTTTCAAGAATTTCGCACATAATCAGCACCCTCTTATTTCCGATTCTGGTAATATTATATCATTGACAACGCATAATGTCCAATATATAATTAAGCCGTAATTGATAACATTTTTGTTATATTAGGAGGATTTAAATGGATATAACGCAATTGAGATATTTTCTCGAAGTTGCAGAGTCGCAACACATAACTGCAAGTGCCGAAAAGCTCCATATCGCACAGCCCGCTTTATCACGGTCGATACATAAGCTGGAAAAGAGCATGGGAGTGAAATTATTCGAATCAAAAGGCAGGAATATCGTATTGACCGAATGCGGAAAGCATTTAAGAGACCGTCTTATCCCAATATTGGAACAGTTAGACAGTCTTCCTGAGACACTGCAAACAATTTCAAAAATTCACGGCGAAACGATACATCTAAACGTACTTGCGGCGTCCACATTGATTACCGACGCGATAATCGAATACAAGAGTCTCTGCAAAAACGTAAATTTTCAGCTTTTACAAAATACAGAGAGCGACATTTCCGACATTGAAATAACAACAAAATTCAGCGACGGGCGAAAGCCAAACGAAAAATCAAATCAATTCATTTGCAACGAAACGATATATCTTGCCGTACCCAACAACGAAAAATACAGCAAACGCAACACTATAACACTTAAGGAAGTCGAAAACGAGGGATTTATAAGCTTGATCGGTTCGAGACAATTCAGGAGCATTTGTGACAGAATATGCCGAAACGCGGATATTTCACCGAAGATCATTTTCGAAAGTGACAATCCCGCGGCAGTAAAGAATATGATTGCCGCAAATATGGGGATAGGCTTTTGGCCCGAATTTTCGTGGGGCAGAATATCGGGAGACAACGTAAAGCTTCTTGAAATAAATGATCCCAAATGCAGCAGAGACGTTATTATCACATACAACAGCCACAAAGAAGACACAAAAAAAGTGACTGATTTTTTCGAATTTTTAAAGGAATTTCTTCTTATCGAAAAAAACTTTTCCGAAACAAGAAAACATTCTCAAAAATGTCACTTGTAGCAAACCCGAAAACCATTGCAATTACAGTGTTTTTTCTCATCGCTCCGAGGTATATCAATATAGATAATATCGATATGCCATTCTCATAATTCCCAAGGCGTGTTTTTTTTGATAGAATTATGTTGAAAAATTAGGATGGGAGGTTTGCGTTTTTGAAGCATTTACAGATAATGAAATCCACGCTCGGCAGACTGCCGACTTATTTAGAATACTTAAAGCACCTCGATCCGAAGGAAAACGAGAACATTTCGGCGACCATCATCGCTAAAGCATTAGGGCTCGGAGAGGTTCAGGTACGTAAGGACTTAAGCGCCGTAAGCGGTGCGGGAAGACCCAAGCTCGGATACAAAACCGCAGGGCTTATCAAGAAGCTCGAGGAGGTTCTCGGACAAAACTCGGTTTGCAAGGCGGTTATAATCGGAGCAGGTAAGCTCGGAAGTGCCTTATTGGAATACAACGGATTTTCTAATTACGGATTGGAGATTGCCGCGGCGTTTGACCTCAACGAGGCGGTATGCGGCGACAAGGAATCGGGAAAATCGATCATTATACTTGACAGGCTCGAGGAATACTGCAAAGCCGAAGGAATTAAAATCGGCGTTATCACGGTTCCCTCCTCTGCGGCTCAGGAAATTTGTGACAGACTCGTTTCGAGCGGAGTCACGGCGATTTGGAATTTCGCGCCCTGTCAGTTAACGGTACCCGAGGGCATCACCCTCCAGCAGGAAAACCTCGCGTTATCGTTGGCGCACCTCAAATTACAAATGGACAAATAGAATATGATTGATCACAGAAACAGAAAATTCGATACAAAAATACAATACAGAAAATACAAGGTTCTTCGCGAGGTAGCAAGAAGCGCTTGGGAAGGAACACTTCTCGAAGACGTTTTAAGCATACCCGAGAAGATAATCATTGACGAATCCGACGTCACAAGATGCGGCATCTACAAAGAACGTGCCATCGTAGCTGACAGAGTCAAGCTCGCAATGGGCGGCAACAAGGACAACCCGAACGTTATCGAGGTTCTCGAGATTGCCTGTGACGAATGCCCGACCGCAGGTTTTGAGGTTACCAACGCCTGCCGAGGAT
>JAZRLT010000164.1:0-6269 GCA_045646995.1 Eubacteriales bacterium
GGAGAAGGGGGCGCACCATTGTCGGGAACGCTCGGATTTGTGTTCGGAACGCTGTCCGAGGTGACGTCGGAAAGCGTTTCACCGCCCGAGTCGTCATCAGTGCACGCACAAAGGGTTATTCCGAGCAGTAAAACAAGGAATATCGAAAGTATTCGTTTGGTCATAAAACCACTCCTTATAAAAATCACGCATAAAATATTTTTACCCGTATGAATTTTTTAATACCGTTTTTATTATATTTCTTAATACGAAAAAAATCAATAGCGTGATTATACATTTTGATCTTTCGCGAATATACTCGTATACAGGGAGTGATAATTATGGAAGACCTTTACATCAAAAGCTTTACGCTTAATAATTCGTTAGCGGCCATATCCGCATATATGCAAGGCTCTGCCGTTTTGGCTACCGACGGGATCGAATCGAGCATCTACAGTATAAACGATTGCAGCGCCGAAACAATACCGACCCAAAGAGCCTACCGCAGACTAAGAGTGAGCGATTCGGGCATGATGACGGCGCTCGGATGCTGTGCCGATACGCGGTTGTATTTTATTTCGGAATGCTTCGAAGAGACCGGATACGTAAGCCTCGACTCATCGATACGCTCCTGCGGAAGCCTCGGGGTGCTTACCGACGCTTCGCTTACCACAGTGGGTGACGAGCCGTTTATAGTAGGAGCTTTTGAAAGCGGAGCCTATCTGTTTGATATGCACGGAAAGCGTCTTACACGGCTTTGCTCGGCGGAGCGCGACGAGACGATAACCGATTTTATATCGATCGGCAACGAGTTATTCGCATTGGGAACGTCAAAAAACGGGCTAACCGCCATAACCGTCGTTGACGGCGGGAAGGAATATGGCGGAATCGTAAGCAAAAGCGTCTCGCTCCGTATGATATTTTCTGTCGGACGTGATATATACGCGCTTTTCGGTCAAAGCTATATATATAACCGCATAGCACGGATATATTCCGACGGAAGCTTCACACTTCCCGATTTCACGAATAATCCGTACTGCCGTGCATAAAAATGTAATAAAGTAACATAGGAACTCGGAAAGGACGAAAGTACAAATGAAAAAAGTCATTACGGTTTTATTATTTTTCTCCATACTGTTTCTATATGCCTGCTCCTCACCCGTCGAGCCGAAGGACACTATCGCAATTCCGATAAAGGTAACCGCCAAGCTTGGCGGAACCGACGCGGTATTTACGGCGGATATATTCGAGCTCGGGTGCGACATCACCTTCGATTCGAGCCATCCGCTCGCGGGAACCAAGCTCGAATTACGCGAATACGGCAACACCGCAACGAACGGAGATTTTAAAAGGTCGGTCGTAGAGGGCATCTTCCCTGCTCAGGAATCGCTCGTAAAGGCGATACGCGCACTTGCCGAAACCGATATATCGGGAATCGAAACCGAAAACGGAGTAAAGTATACTATTGACGAAATGACGATAATGGTGTATTATGATAAAAGTGCCAAGCTTATTACGGGCATAGAAACAGAGAAAGACGGAAGACGGTTTGATTTTACCGTCGTAGGGCTTGAACCTTATGAAGGACAGAGTAGTAGCGAGGGTTGACCTTTCGGTCATTCGCGCCAATTACAACCACATAAAATCGACTGTCGGCGACAGCAGGGTTATGGCTGTCGTAAAGGCTGACGCCTACGGTCACGGCTCGTCAGTTATCGCCAAGGAGCTTGAAAAACTCGGCTGTACCGACTTTGCGGTAGCTTGTCTCAGCGAGGCTCAGGAATTGCGTGCCTCGGGCGTAAATAGCAATATACTCCTTCTCGGCCCTACCGACGCCAGATTCGCCGACGAACTCACCGAGGGCGGATTTACGCAATCCTGCGACAGCTTTGATTACGCCAAGGCTCTCTCTGATAAGGGCGGCGCTCGCATCCACGTTAAGGTTGACACCGGTATGTCGAGAATCGGTATATACTGCCACGGCGAAGACGATATTCTTCGCGCCGCGGACGAAATAGAAAAAATTTCAATGCTTTCTAACGTCACGATAGACGGTATCTTTACTCATTTCGCCGACAGCGACGGCGGGGATCGCGAATTCACCGACAAGCAATTCTCGGTGTTCACGGCTTTGCTTAACGAGCTTAAGAACCGTAACGTCAACGTCGGTTTAAGACATTGCTGCAACAGCGCGGCAACGCTTCGATACCCCGAAATGCATCTTGATATGGTACGCGCGGGGATTATTCTTTACGGTCTTATGCCCTCGTCAAATCTTTCGAGCGAGGCTATCAAGCCCGCTATGAGGCTTGCGGCAAGAGTTTGCGCGATACACGAATTAAAGGCGGGAGATTCGGTAAGCTACGGTTGTACCTACCGCTCGGATAAGGATACCCGTGTCGCAGTCATTTCGATAGGCTACGCCGACGGATTTTCGAGAGTATATTCGGGACGTCCGCTAATAAAAATCAACGGCAGATCATTCTCTACGGTTGGCAGAATATGTATGGATATGTGTATCGTCGATATCGGAGATTTCGATTGCAAGATCGGCTCCGAGGCGGTAATTTTCGAATCGAGCGAGGATATCGACCGTCTTGCCGATGCGTTGGGCACGATAAATTATGAAATATTGTGTTCACTCAAACACAGAGTTAAGCTTGAATACATATAAAAAATCAGGAGTTACCCACTCACACGGCGGTAACTCCTTTATTTTTTTATTTGACTTATAACGAACTCTTTACAATCGAGAAGAGCTTTGTTTTCGGGATCAGCCTGCAAAGCGAAGGCGATTTTCCCCAGCAATCCCCGAAGATATATTTCGCAAGAGTCAGTGCATCCGATTTTAGCCAAATGTCCCTCGACGCCGTATTTACGGCAGTAATAGACCTCCTGACGAATCCTCCTTCGATAATCGGAAGGAACGTTAGTCCTATCATTAACGACAATCCCGGTAACCGTTTGTCGTTGAGAATTGGTTATCGAACGTGTTTTTCTTTCGTTAAGATAAAAACCGTATTTCTTCAGCTCTTCCGAAACAAAAGAGATAACGTCCGAATTATCAAAATTGCCCGAGAAGGTCATATCGTCACAATAGCGCGTATAAACGATCCCCTTTTCTTTACACCATTTTCCCACTATTTCATCGAAATCGTACATAATAATATTCGTTATCGCAGGTGATGACGGTGCTCCTTGGGGAAGCTTATCCTTATAATAGCAAAGCATAGACAGCAAAACGCGGTTAGATTCGGAATATCGCTCGGGTGGGAAAGCCTTTTCCTTAACCTGACAATAAAGAACTCTGTCGAAGAAATTCTTTATATCAAGCTTTAATATATTAGGCTTTCCTGTATGGCATTTCGCGTTTTTGATCACGCTCGACCCGCATTTATATGCAGTAGCATAACACGAAACAGGCACAAAAGACAGCAATCGCTCGGAAATAAGCCTTTGAACCGCTTTTAAAAGCGGATCCGGAACCGAAAGAGTTCTCGTACCTCCGCTTCGCTTAGGAAGAGCAACGCGGTGATAATGCTTTTCGATATTATTGCTCAGCGCATAAAGCGTTTTTGCAGACACGCCGAGATCCTTCTCGAGAGAAGAAAGCTCGCGGTAGACTATCACACGTCACCCCTCCTTAAAATGAACGATACTTTTTGTTTGTATTCCGATAATGCGAAGATGTAGTGAGCGAAGCGTGCACACACCGTGTGCTTCACTACATCGAGCTTTTCGGTCTATGATGATAAGCATAAGCTATACCGACGGCGACTCGCCGCCGACACGATTTAAAAACCGATTTCGCTATCGTTCATTGACAGTATATCATTCTACCGTAACAAATGCAACAAAAAACTTCCGCTTTAGTATTCGCGGAAGTTTTTTATTTATTCGTTTATGGTATTATACCCAACCGGAGGTCCAGCCCGAATCATCGGCACCGGGATCGTAGGGATCGCACGAGTAGTCCTTATTTATATCATAAGTGCCGAAATAAGCGCGCTTGAGCTTAACGTAATTGATGGCTCTGATCTCGCTGTTTGCGGCTTCGCAGGCTTCGTGCTGAATAGAATTAAGGTTATCGCTTTCAAGATACGCGTATTTAACGGCAGAATAGTCGAACACGCTTATCTTACCGTCGCCGTCGATATCGCCCATAACTACTGCGGTATAGCCGACACCGTTTATCTTTACCTTACATCCCGTTCCGATAAACGTCGAGGAAGAGTCCGAAATGGCCTTGCCGTTTGCATCATAAACTATTACGTTGTATCCGTAATAAGCGTATTTAAGCGTGCTTACCGTAGTTTCGGCGGGAATACCGTATATCTTACCGTTTTGAAGAACAGGTTCGAAATCGATAAGCGTAGCGCCAGAAACGTTCATAGGCGCGAACGCACCGAAAAGCGTAGCTAAAACGAGGAGAAGCGCCACAAAAGCTATCTTCTTCATTTATATCCTCCCGAATTAAACTTCTACCCATTCTCCGGGACAAGCAAGAGCCTTGTTGCCCGCCTCGATGATACCCATAACGGAGATCGTCTCGTCGTGCTCGGCAAAAATCTCACCGGTCTTGAAGAAGGTACAGAGAGCCTTAATAAAGTTACCGAAATAATCGCTCATCTGAGGAATACGATGGGTCGAGCCGTTATCATAGCTGATAAGCATTTCGAAATCAACGCCGGTCCAATCATAATGGCTCATAACCGCGCGTCTGCCGTTGGAAAATTCGATGATCATCGATTCGTAGGGACCGCTTCCGACGGACATAAGGCGCTTGACCTCGCTTCCCATAAGAACGACGATAGGCTCGATCTGGTGGATAGCATAGGTACCGAAGGTGCCGGGACCGCGGGAGTTGATAAAGCAAATACCGTCGCGGTTTACGTCCTTAAGCTCGTTGGAGAAACGAAGCGCGGAGGTCGAGAAGAAGGGGGTGTTGTTGGATTCGCCGATCTCAACGATCTGCTTTGCGATATCCTTAGAAAGCGCGAAGGTCTTATCAACGTAAACGCGCTTGCCGCTTGCGAGAGGCTCACGGCAGAGGTCTAAATGTCTTTCGGGATTGTCGGGAGAAAGAACGATAATGCAATCACTCTTTTCGACGACCTCGGAGATAGAGTTACAACGTTCAACGCCGAACTGCTCGCACCATTCGTCGGTAGTCATTCCGCCGGGCTTGTCGATTTCAGCGTAAGCGTAAGCAACCTTGAATTCATCGCCGTAAAGCTCAGCGATAAGCTTGGGGTAGTTTAATGCGTGCCATTCGTCAAGGAAATGGTCAATAAATCCGATCTTGATCATTTTTATTCTCCAATCTTTTCTTTAAGAAAGTTTACTGCAAGAAGGATGTCCGCGTAAGGATCGTCGCCGCATTCGCGTTCAACGGTAAGGAAGCCCTCAAATCCGATATCCTCAAGTGCCTTCAAGTAAGCGTCAAAGGGAACGTTGCCCTCGCCCAACGGAACCTCCAAGAAGTAGTCGGAAAGGCGAAGATCTTCGATACCGCCTTCGGCAAAGAAGGTATAAACCTTGCGAGGATCGATAATAAAGCCCTTGCCGTCCTTAGCGTGGGTATGAACGATATATTTACCGAGGGTGTATACAGCCGCAACGGGATCGGTGCCGGTGCACATAACGAGGTTAGCAGGGTCCATATTAACGCCGAAGCCGACGGAGTTAACGTCGTCAAGGAACGCCTTAAGACGGTCTGCGGGCTCGGGACCGGTTTCGATAGCGAAGGTTACGCCGACGGAAGCCGCATATTCGCCGATCTCGCGGCAAGCGGAAACCATGTTTTTATAAGCTTCGCATTCGGTATCGCATTTTGCAGGGTCATCAGCAGATTCGGGGACTACACCGATATGGGTAGTGACTACGCTCGTACCGAGACGTACCGCAAGGTCTGCAACCGCTTTGGACGCGGGAATCTTCCAAGCGTTTTCATCAGCACGCTCGAAGCCGTGTCCGCCGAAATCGCCGCATACCGCAGAGATAACGAGACCGTATTTGTCGAGAAGCTCACGAACTCTCGCAACCTTAGCGTCGTCGAAGGTGTCGTATTTATTTTCGCCCTCAACAACGTAAAGCTGGATACCCTGAGCGCCTACCTCAGCAGCCTTTTTAAGGCCTTCCTCAAAAGGAAGCTTAAAGGAGTCGGTCATAACACCGATTTTGAATTTTGCCATAATTCACCTCAAAAATTTATAAAAATTTTTACGTCTTATTTTTTATCCGACAAGCATTTTAAATACTTCGGGAGCAAAATAGGATAGCCAAACGAT
>JAZRLT010000165.1:0-7688 GCA_045646995.1 Eubacteriales bacterium
TATTCCCGCCTCGACACGGTCGGGCGACTCGGGAGAAAATCCAAGCGACATCGCCACACGGTCAGCCTTTTCAAATCCGATACCGACGATATCGTCGCAAAGACGGTAGGGGGTCGTTTTTATAATATCTATCGCGGCAGAGCCGTATTTTTTAAATATCTTAACCGAAAGAGCAGGTCCGAAAAACTCGTTACAAAACATCATAACGGTCCTCATACCGAATTGCTCAACGTAGCTCGAATGGATCTCATCGGCACGCTTCGGCGAAATGCCCTTTATATCGCAAAGCCAGCGCGGGTTATTCTCGATAATATCTAAAGTTTCCTCACCGAACCGCGAAACTATTCGCTCGGCGGTGACCGGTCCGACGCCCTTTATCGCGCCCGAAGCGAGATATTTAAGTATAGCCGCCGCGGTCGTGGGAAGATTTTTTTCGAAATAGTTAACCTTAAACTGACGCCCGAAGGTAGAATGAACCTGCCATTCGCCCTGAACCCTTATCGTTTCGCCCTCGCCGATATACGGCATAATTCCGACGAGCGTAACGGGATCGCCTCCGACGTTGATAGTACAGACGGTATAACCGTTCTCGCCGTTTGAATATATTATATCTTCAACAACTCCGTCGAGATACAGCTCCGCCAAAACAACTACCACCTTTTTATATAAGCTTTTCGGCTTTCAGAGGCACAGACGCGTCGGATTACCTCCTCCGATTCCGCGTCGGTACGGCATATAACGAGCATATCGGGCAGTCCGTCCTCGAGCAGCTCTTCGCGAAAGCAAACGCATATAAAGCTCGCTCTTTTTGCCCGTACGTTTCTCAAAATCTCTAAAACAGCAAGCGCGACTCCCAACGACGCCAAGACCGCCAAAATCACGCTTCCGAAAACCGACATAATTAATCACCTCATATTATATTATATGCGCCCGCAAAATGCAAGTGATTATTTGTTAATTAATGCCGTACGCAAACAAAAAAGACGGTTAAAAACCGTCTTTTTGAGCAATAAACTTTTAACTATGAATTATCCGTTTCGTCGGGGTTTACTCGGTTTTGTCTTTCGCGTAAAATAACGTACACGGCTATTCCGACCGACGAAAGGATCAACACGATAAGCAATATCCAAAATACGGGATTTCCGCCGTCGGGCTCGGGGGTCGAGTTATCCGACTCATCGGGCTCTTCGGGCAGTACCGAAACGGTTATCGTATAAACAAGCGATTCGCCGTCCGGAGCTCCGACCGTAACGGTTATTTCGGTGCCGTCACCGTAGATATTCGTATCGCCGATTACTATTTCGGCGGAGGAATTCTGGGCGGTGCAATAAAGATTTATTTTTTCGGTACCGTAGGGAACGCTTATTTTATATTCGGTGATATCGGGATCGAAAAGCGGATCAAGGCGGAAGCCCTCGATCTCGAGCGTATCGAGGCGGCAATTCGTATCGAACTTCGGCTCGTTATCGCGCTTGACGTTTATATTATAAAACGCCTTTCTTCCGTTAGCGTCGGTCACGCCCACAACGACAAGACCCTTTCCGAAATCGGGAACGACAGCCCCCTCGACCGAAATTACGCTTCCGTCGGGACGAACTATACCCAAGTCCGCCAACGCGCTGTTATACGGAATCGTTATATCGTAATCGTAATCATCGGGAGAGAATTTAAAGGCGTAAGCGTTAGCAACGGTTATATCAAGCTCGCCTATTCTTTCGGGCTTGACCTCGGATTCGATTCCCTCGAATCTTACCGAGCGTGCTCCGTCGGTAAAGGACGCCACTATTCCGCCCGAGGTGATCGAGATCTTACTTCCTGCCTCGGAGGTAACCTTAAAGCGCATTCCGAAGACGACGTTAAAGGCGCGTCCGCTCGCGTTTCCGTCCTCCTTATGGGAGAAGAAGCTTATTTTTCCGTCGCGCTCGTCGTAATCGCTTTCCCAGCCCGTCGAATAACCCTCAACGAATTCAAGTCCTTCGCCGTATTCGATAACACCCGCGACACCGCGCGCGTACTTACATCCGCTTATACATACGGCAACGTCGATATAGGACTGACTTTCGATATAGCTTACCGTCTGGAGCGAGCATTTTCCGAAGAGATTCTGGTCGGGGTCTCCGACAACGTAATCCAAACGGCCGAGAATAATATTCTTAAGCATACGGTAGTCGTTATCGGCAATAATTCCGTTACCGTTAAGGTCGGACGCCTTAACAAATTCCGACGAATACACGTAACCTCTTAAAATTCTTCCGTGGACGTAAAGATCGTAAGCCGAGATAAATCCGTCGCCGTCGGCATCCCCGACAACAACTACTTTTAGCTCGTCGGCTGTTTTTCCGTCGGCATCGTACATAACGATTCTGTCGCCCGTACCCACGTACCTCTTCTCAATGCTTCCGTCGTTATTCAAAACAGCGGTCTTTTTAGAGGTATAGAGCTTCGAAAGAAGCGTTTTCACATCGGTTCCCGCCGATATTCCCACGGCAAAGCCGTTATCTCTGTCGACGGTTATTCCGCTTTCGGGAAGGAAGGTAAGAAGGTCGTCCCGAACGGTTATAACACAGCTTACACTTACTTTTCCGCGCTCGGTTTCAACCGTCGCGGTAACGGTATATTTACCGACGGCACGCGCCGTAACCTCGCCCATTTCGCCGAACTCAAGTCCCGAGGAAGAGCAGGAGAATTTAACGGGAAGCGAGCTTGCGCCCTCGGGGAGATATTTTATTCTCAAGGTGACCGTCTCGCCGACGGACATAGTTCTGTCGCCGACAAGAAACTCGATCGAAGAAACGTAGCTCTCTACGGTAAATACAGCATTTATGCTGTTACCGCAGGGGAGAACTATATGAAGCAAATGCTCGCCCGATTCGGTAACGACCCCTCCCGACTCGAATACCTCGCCGTCGAGATATCCTATACCCATTCCGTACGAAACGGTAACACGGTCGAGATACATTCCGCCGTTTTCGACGCCCGTTATCTCGGGCACGGAGGTCAATTCGGTGCCGTCGCCGAAGGAGCACACGGATATGACAGTACCGCCGAAGGAATAAAGCGAATTGGTATCGTCTATCGTCGCGATATCCGCGTCAACTCCGATATATCCCGTATATTCACCCGTACGAAGGCTGTACACTCCGTTTTTAGTAACGACCGTATCCGATCTAAGGGCAATAATCTCGGAATCAAGCGTCGTTATTTTCTCGAAGGTCGTCTTATTATAAAGCGTTTTTCCGACTGCAATCGCATTACCTGCGAAAAGTCTTCCGCCGTTAACCGCAATACGGTTTTGTCTTACAAGATTTTGGTTATATACCGAAAGCTCGTTTCCGTTCAAAACGTAAAGATTGACTCCGTCGGAGGCGATATACTGCGCGGCAATACCGCTTATTTCCAAACCGCTTCCTTCGGGAAGAATTCTTACGACGACTCCGTCCGAAACGGCGTATATTATACCGTTCAAAACCGTTACGGATTCGCAGGACGACGGGGTCATAACGAACGTTCCGTATTCCAAATTGCTCTCCGAAGCAACGTATATTACGTCAGTCGAATCGAAGGTAACCACAACACGACCCTCAAAGCAATATACCTCGGAAGGAATATATTTAAAGCAAATCGGCGTCTTTTCCGAATACGAGGCTTTATCTATACGGTAAAGAAGGTTCGATTCGGCTCTTACGATCAATATCTCGGTATCGGAAACCGCCGACGAAACGGCGTTGCCGGCGTACAGAATGCTGTCGCGATAGTAATTTACCTCTTCGGAACCCGAAACGAATCCCGAAACGCTTTCCGCTGCGCCGTAGCGGGATATACCCTCGAGCGACGCATCGATAACGGCTATTTCGCCGTCAAGACCGTAAACGTATATATTTTTTTCGGTCGTCGCGATATCCGCAACGGGGAAGGCAAAGCTTCCGAGCGCTTTACCCGTATCGACATCGACTATACCCTCATCCGTCAGGAGCATTCCGCCGTCTATCGCAATAACGGTATCGGCGCAAAATTCGAGAGCAAGAACCCCGTTGTTAAGGTAATAAAGCTTATTTCCGATCGCGACGTATCCGTTGCCGAAGAACATCGGCTTATCCGAAATCGCGTCATTGATCGCAAGCTCGTCTATTTTATAAGTTGTTCCGTCAAATACCGATATTTTTCCGTCGGAACGGTCAACCAAGCATATTTCGCTTCCGTCAGCCAACACCTCGTCAACGCTTCCGTCGTAGGATGCCACCTCCGAAACCGATTCGGAATCGATATCGACCAAATAAACTTTTCCGTTACCGAATCCAAAAACTCTTCCGTCCGCATAAGCGTAAATCGCGGCTTCGTCTACGGAAACACGCTTTATTATCGAGGATTCACCCTCAGAGAGAGCATTTCGGTCGAGCACGGTTATTCCTCCGTCTCCGAAAAGAACAAGTCGTTCGCCCTCAAAGGCATGACCGTAAACACGGTCGGTATTTATAAAATGACGGTATTTCGCGGGGGAGTCGGCGGAATAAATTCTTATACCCACCAAGGAGTCGCCGTACAGGATTATTATTCCGTTTTCATCGTCCACCGCAACCGTTGCGTCGGCATAATCGCCGTCGTAAATCTTCGCCGCAGAGAAATCCACCGTAAACCGATAGGTCTTAGATCGTGCTCCGTTCGCGCTGACCACGTTAAGAATATGGGTTCCGCTCTTAATAACGACCGCAAGCTCTGAGATATCCTCGCCGTCGAGAGTTGCGCTTCCGTCTCCCGCGATTTTTATTTCAACGGGTCGGTTATAGGTCATACCGTCCTCGACGCCGTAAACGGCAGGAAGAGAGTATCCGAGCGTAAATTCCTTTTCTACGTATTCGTCGCCGTCGGTAAGACGGAAAATATGCTTACCCGAGGCGGTTATCTTATCTCCCGACTTATACGGAAATCCGTTCAAAAACGCACTTCCCCGCGAAAATTCAAAGCTCGCGTGGGAGGAAAACTCGTTATATTTATATACGAGAGGGTTATAATTCAACCTGAACGAAACGGTTCTCTTATAATCTCCGTCTGTCAAAACAAGAGTATGCGAACCGTTAGTCATTACCGTCTCGCCGTCAGAGATCTCTTCGCCGTCGAGCAAGGCGTTACCGCGGTTGAATCCGATTTTGACGCTTTCGGAGTATACACCGCCGTTATAAACACCCGTAATAATAGGCTCGTTAGAGCGTTTAAGGATCTCAAACGCATTTATAACACCGTATCCGAGAGCGTCGCTTCTTTTATTTCCGCAGGTATCGATAATAAGGGACAGGAACTCCTCGTTTCCGAATCTGACGCCCTTATCGACGTTACCCGCCGCAAGCGCGGCAATACCGCTTACAAACGCGCAGGAATAGCTCGTTCCCGAATCGGTAAGGTAGACCGAATTGCCCTCGCTCATACCCAAAACGGTAAGACTTTCGCCGTAAGCGGCAACGTCAACGGCATCGTTATATTGGGAAAAATCGCTTCGCTCGCCCGAATCGTTACAGGAGGCAACGGATATCACGCCCTCGTACGAGGCGGGATAGCTTTTCTGGTCGGCATAGGAGAGCTTACCGCCGTTACCCGACGCCGAAACGAGAATACAACCCTTCGAAACGGCGTAATCGACCGCTTCCTGCTCGGCATACGACGAGGAATATCCGCCGACGGACATATTTATAACCTTTGCGCCCGCATCGGCGGCAAAGCGTATACCGCTTATAAGGTCGGAGGAATAGATAGTCGTACTGCTTGACGAGACCTTAACCGGCAAAATCGAAACACCGTGGGCAATACCCGAAACGCCGATTCCGTTATCCGCTGTAGCGGCAATAAGACCGATAACCGCCGTGCCGTGGCCTGCGCTATCGGTATCAACACCCGAAAATCTGCCTACTGCATCATAACCCGCAAGTATGGAAGCCCCCGCAAGGTCCTCGTGAGCGCGGTCAACACCGGTATCAAGAACCGCGACGATAACGTCGCTTTTGCCCTTCGCAATATCCCACGCATCGTAAACCCCCATACTTTCGTAGGCGGTAAAGCTTACGGGGTCGTTAACTACGGCTTGGGTGCCGCGAACCAAATCGGGCTCGGCATAATCGATAATTTCGGAATTTTTCTCGAAAAATCCTTCGCCGTTCGGCACTACCGCGAAAAGTCGGCTTTTGCTTTCGGCGAGAAGTCTGTACGAAGCACCGGAAAGCGCTCTTTTAATTTCGGAAAGCGAGGTTTCGTCGGAAAACCGAACTATATAGCGGTTTTCGTCGGGAAGACTCTCATCGGAAGCTGACAAAGGCTCGCTTTTTTGCGTTCCGACCGAATCGGAAAGCGCCTGATTACGCGCATCGTCATACTCAGAAAAAGGAAAAACGGGCGCAAAAAGAACACTTCCTGCCGTAATTACGGCGGGAAGCAGCAAAAGCAATATCAATATTGCAATTACTCCTCTTTTCATCCCGTCTCCCTGAAAATATTAATTGAATTTGTTATATATCTCTATCATTTCCGCGCTTTGCTCCTTATGGGAAGCATCGGAATAGATATAAAGCTCCTTTTCGTATACGAGCCCCTCTTTTCCGTCCTTTCGTCCCTCAACAAGAACGAGCGACGGTCCGCTTTCGGAGGAAGCGCAAACCGCGCGAAGTCGCTTCGGCTCGATACCGTTATCGCGCATAGCGCATATAAGATTCACCAATCTGTCGGGACGGTAAACGGCAAAAAAGCTTCCGCCGCTTTTAAGGCACCAAGCCGCAGTCTTGCAAAACAATTCAGCACCGCCCGAAACCTCGCGTCTTGCGATAGCCAACGCATCGGAGTCATTACTCTTTCCGCAATCGAGGCGCATATACGGAGGATTCGTTATAACGTAATCGGCTCTTCCGCATTCAAAAAGACTGCGATAGTCGTTAGCGTCACCGTTTATGACCGTAAATCTATCGGAAAATCCGTTTTCGCGGGCATTTTCGGCGGCCGTGAGCGCGTACTTTTCCTGAAGCTCAAGCCCGACGAAATCCGTCTTACAACCAAGCGCAAGCAAAAGAAGCGGTATAACTCCCGACCCCGTACCGAGGTCGATACATTTACCGCGCCTTAAAGAGCCGAATGCAAAATCGGCGAGCAAAAGAGCGTCGGTACCAAACCGTATTCCGCCCTCGGGCTCACGCAATATTATATCGGCATTAATTTTTGTCACAGTGCCTTCGTTCATAACAGACCACCGCAAAAATAATTTATAATATTGAAAAATAAAGTCGTTTTTCGTCGATGAAACAATAATGCGTCCACAGGCGGTCGCCTATGAACGCATTACGCATCGGTCTTACGCTTGAGGAGCATCAACGGGACATACGCCTGCGCATGCGCCGCAGTCGAGGCAGAGATCAGCGTCGATTACGTACTTGCCGTCGTCGCCAACAGAGATTGCGCTTACGGGGCATTCTGCTTCGCAGGTACCGCAGCCGATGCAAACGTCGTTAATGATAGAATATGCCATAATGTAACACCTCCGTATTTGTTACTATCGTTATATCACAATTGATTTTGAATTTCAATATCTATTCGACACTTTTAAACAAAAAGTTTTTGGTATTTTTACCTTAATTAACCGTTAAAAGCACACTCGAACGCCTGCTTGAGGTCGGCGAGTATATCGTCGATGCTTTCGATACCGACCGAAATGCGGA
>JAZRLT010000166.1:0-6986 GCA_045646995.1 Eubacteriales bacterium
CGAGAATACCGCTTCCGCAGCCCATATCGAGAACCTCTTTTCCGACGGGTTCAAGCTTTTCTACCGCTTCAAGGCAAAGCGCGGTAGTTTCGTGACGTCCCGTACCGAAGGAGGAGGCGGGGTCGATCTCGATAACCACTCTTCCCTCTCCGGGAACCTTTTCCCAAGAAGGAACAACAAGGAATTTCTCGCCGATGGGGAGCGGATGGAAATACTGCTTCCAGTTATTTTCCCAATCCTTTTCGTCCGAAACCGAGAATTCAACCTCGAGCGAGCCGAGCCAATCCTCGTTTTCAGCCTTTAATCTTTCGATACCTGCTAAGATACCCTCTTGCTGGATTCTGCCCTGCTCGTTCTGAGCGAGATAAACTCGCACCAACACGTCACCGCCCTCGCGGAGGAGCCCGTCCTCAACGTAGTCTACGGGAACGTATTGGTTCTCCAAAAGGTCGGCGAGATCCTGAGGGTCGTCAACCGAGAAGCAGGTTATTCCCTCGTTGAAAAGAACACCCGAAACGACCTCGCTTCCCGCGGTAGTGGTATGTATAGTCAATTCATCAAATCTCATTTTTATTACTCCTTTTCATCCGTTCGAAGCGGACGCATCTCCCCATATAGGTATTTCTTCGCCGAGATATTTCGGCTCGGGTTTAAAAATCGAATTTAAAACGTATTTCGCTCTTGCCGCAGTCTCGCGCGTTTCGTTACGGAATCCCGCGAAGGTATTATTTCCGTCGCAGGCATAACCATACGCCTCGAGTCCAAGTGAGCGAGCTATATAAACGGCGCGCGAAATATGAAAATCCTGAGTGACGATCAAAACTCGCTTCGCCTTGAAAATATCTCTCGCACGATACATCGTATCGTAGGTATCAAAGCCCGCGTGGTCGGTAAATACTACCGATTCGGGAATCCCCTTTTCGGTCATATAAGCCTTCATCACGCCGACCTCATTATAATTCTTTCGCGAATGGTCACCGCTCAAAAGCAGTCTGTCCGAAACGCCCGCATAATAAAGCTCATATCCTGCCCGTACGCGCTCGTACAATACCGACGACATACTTCCGTCGCTGTATACTCCCGCGCCGAGCACGATTATACAGTCGATGTCTTCCAGCGCTTCCGCTTCGGAAAAATCCAACATATAATCGTCGGCAGAACCTATAACGTAAGCGTTGCACAACAGCACCAAGAGTACCGAAGCGAGAACTCCCCACGCACAAACGTACGCAAAAAACCTTATATATTTAGTTGGATTTATTTTCCATTTCTTTTTCATAAGTCATCTTCATAAACAATGCGTCGTCCGATTGAGTTCCCGCGGATTCGCATATAATCGTAGGCGAAACGCCCAAATCGGCTATCGCCTTGGCGAGGGGCTCGAATCGGGGTCCGTAAACGTCGTCCTCGAAGGTAAGATGCTTTTTCTCGCCCATTTCGGTATACATTATCTTCGAGAAGTGACAATGGAGATTCTCGGCATATTCCGCGCCGAGATGCACGGCGATCTCGTCGAAAATACGCTTAAAATCGTCAACTGTATTAAGCGAGCCTCGGTCGCGCGCGTTAAGGTGGCCGAAGTCAACGACAGGCGCAAAGCGGTCGGAAATCTTACAAAGCTCGATAACCTCGGAAAGCGTACCGAGCTGGTTTACCTTACCCATCGTTTCTATACCGAGCTTGGACGGGAAGCCCCCGTTTTCAAGCATTATCGCCGTATTCTCGAGCGTTTCCTTCGCATAACCCATAGCAGTCTCGCGGCTTATCTTGGCACAGGAGCCGCAATGGACGACCATTATATCCGCGCCCAGAAGTCCGCTTACGTGAGCGCTGTTTTTTATATATTCCACACTCTTATCGCGCTTTTCCTTTTCGACCGAGGAAAGCGAGATAAAATAGGGCGTATGGAATGACATTTTTATTCCGTGCTCGCGCGCCTTCATACCTATTGCGATAAACAGATCCTCGCTTCCCGAGATACCGTTTCCCGCCTCGTATTCATAAGCGTCGAGACCTATACTTTTTACAAAGCCGGGGGCTTGAAGAGTAGATCTTCCGCCCGCAAGCTTAAAGGCGTCGGAGTTGCCGCCCGGTCCGAATTTAGCAGCCATTATGTATTATCCCTTAATCTTTCTTTTTTTAAGCTTTACAAGAGCGTCTGCGGCGCAAAGCCATTCCAAATTACGCACGAAGGGACGCTCAAAGAAGCGTTTTATACGGAAAAACAGGCTTTCCTGCTTTTTGATCGGCTTGACGAGCGCGAAGCGGATTCCCGCGCGGTGAGCCGAAAGGCAATCGGTAAAGATCTGGTCGCCGATAGATATCATCTCCTCGGTCTTCAAGCCGAAGTGATCGATAACGACCTTAACGCCTTTAGGAGAGGGCTTACCCGCCTTGCAAACGTAGAATAGACCTATACTCTCGTTAAATTTCATAACGCGAGGTCCCTTATTATTCGAAACGAACGCCATCTTGATTCCCGCTTCGCGCAAGGATTCGAAATAAGCCATCATACGCTCGTCGGGAAGCTCGACCTCATAGGGCGCGATAGTCTGGTCGATATCGAAAACAATACCCTTAACCCCAATCTCGGCTAACGCCTCGGGGGTTATAGCGTATATATCGTAAAACGCCATATCGGGACGGAAAAGTTCAAATGCCATAAATAACACTCCGTTTCGGATTTAGTCTCTGTCGGGTTCAGCATACGAAACCGACAGGGGAGGTAAAGAAATTTTAGCCTTACCCTCGGTAATATCAACAAATCCGCCGATATCACCGAACAATTTATATCTACCGTCCTCGACACCCGAAAGGATCTCGAATTCGGCGCTGTGTTCGCTTGCATTTACTATCAAAACAATCCTCTTACCGTCGTTACGCTCCCAATGCTCGCAAAACGTCGAGGAATGCTCGACGATTCCGCCGTACGCTTCCTTACATCTTTCGGTTCGAAGCTTGGGCAGATCATCCCTGAATTCGGGGGTATGCAAAAGCCGTCCGTTATACATATACGAGCCGACGCGGACGCGCTCGTTTACGCATTTACGGTAGAAGTCCTTATGCTTCATCTGAAGATAAAGGTCGGGAGAATTCCAGCCGAGCTGTTCTCCGAAGGTCAAGGATTGTGCGATCATAATCCTCTGACCCTCGTCGTCATCGTAAGGCATATAATGATAATTACGTCCGAACATCGTAACGTATCCCGAATAAACCGCAACGAACGCGGGGACTTGGTTATTATGCACCCAAAGCCAGGTAAGATAGGCTTGTATATTCTTCATAAAGGGATCGGCGGTGCATTCGGTCGAAAGCGCTTTATCAACGGGACGGATTCGGTTAACGTGGTCGAGAAGGTTATTATAGCTCTCTACCCACCAGCTTCCTCCGCCGGTACGGTGGGAATGGGTCCTATCCTCGCAAAGATTAGGCTTTGCCGCGGCAATTTGGTCCATATAGACCGCATCAACACCGACCTCGTTCAAAAGCTTGTTTACAAGCTCGGTCACCTTTTCCTGCCAGCAAGCGGTCGAGGGGCACATTATCGAGAGTCTTACCGAGGAGCCGTCGGACTCCTTCGAGCTATACGTTTCTATAAAGGGCTCTCCCTTACGGTCCTTGGTGCAATTAGGCTTTGCCTCGGAGGACCACTTCCAATCGTCGAGGCCCTTATCGCGGGTATCCCAAAGACGCGCGTTTATATAGGGCATAACCCTTACGTTATTTTCATGAAGCTTTTCTATCCCCGTATAGAACGCCTCTTTCGCGGGGAAATAATGGGGATAGTCGTTATCGTAAGGGATTTTAAACCAATCGTAAAGGTGGACGGGGCTGTCGTAGCCCAAATCGGCGTTCGCCTTTATAATTTCGTCGGCGAAGCTTTCGTCCTCCTTCATTCTTACCCGCCACCAATGAGCCGTCGTTTTCATCCAATCGGGGTTATCCGTACGGCCGTTTTCGTCGGTTTCGGGCTTCCATTTCGCGTAAGAAAGGAAAAATTCACGGTATATCATCGAAGCGTCGTACCAATCGCCGTCGAATAACTGCCAAACACATTTTCCGTAAAGCGGCTGGCTGTTAGCTCCGACGTCAATATCGGTAAGAGGCTGGATTGCTTTCGTAGTGAAGAATTTTTCAAAGGGCTTCTTTTGGAAGAATATCTTTTTATAGGCGGGCGATGCGTCGTGAAGCCCGTAATAGATTCCGCGCCTATAGGTCTTACTCCAAAACGCGGTAAACTGCATCGACGCGCCATAGGAGGGATAGTTCTGGCAAGACATACAGTCCGAAAGGCTGTTCCATATTTCGCCGGGCCCGTTCGGAGAAAGGAAATCGATATTACGTCCCGAATCGAAGGACAGTATCGGATAATCGCATTCATAAAGCGAATATTCGTTATTTTCCGAAACGAGATTTACCGTCCACTCGATCTTATCCGAAGAAGCGTGAGCGGCTAATATAACCGTTACTCCGTAAAGCGCCTCGTTTCCCGAAAGGATTATTACGGTATCGCTTCCAACCGATTCCACCGCCGTGTTTTTCCAACCCTTTTCGCTCGAAACGGTAATCATTTCATCGGAATCAACCGCTCGCGCAGTAAGAGTAATCAGGGGTCGGGACACGGTAAGAAAATTCTTTTTGATCTTGCGGTCGCGGAGGGAATAAAGCATTATTCCGTTATTTACCTGAGCCAACGTACAAAGCAAATCTCCCGCGCTTATTCGGAAAAGACGGTCGTTTTTCATAATCGTTCCTCAAAAATCAAAAATCTATATGTTTACGTAACGCAAAATTCGTCTTCGCTATTGCGACGGGAACGACCGCATTCGAGGCGCTTTCTCTTAAAAGCTCGGCACAGCCTCTGAGCGTCGCACCGGTCGTAACTATATCGTCAACGAGAAGCAGCTTTTTATATTTCTCGCTCGGAATATATTTTAAACCGTAAGAGTCCTTAATATTCTTCTTTCGCTCTCCCATACCCAAAAGCTTTTGCTGTCTGTTTCCCTTATGGAAGAGAATCGTGACTAACGGTATACCCGTTTTGCGCGATATCGCCTTCGCGATCGCCTTTGATTGGTCGAAGCCGTAAAGGTTCACCGAACGTTTTCTACGGGGAACGTAAGTCAGCGCATCAAATTTCTTAGCGCTTATTCCCGCGGTGTGAATAAGCATTTCGGCGAAAAATTCTATTATTCTTTCGTCGGGGCGGTGCTTTATTCCGTAAATTATCCGCCTCGAGTCGAGTCCGCCGAAGAAGAAAAGATATTTAACGTTGCCCACCCTCGGGCAATCGCATTCAAACACACCTTTTCCGCAAGCCTCGCACCGCTCTCGAAGCATCGAATAGAGCCGACGGGCACAATTCAGACACACGGGAAGCTCATCGTAACAAGCTCTGTATCCGCAAAGCATACAAACGCAGGGCGATATATGCCATATTCTCATAATACACCGAAAAGATGCTTAAGCGCGGTATGTCTTATCGGGATACGGTTATTTCCGACCATAACCGATATTGCTCGGCTCGAGCCGACTATAACGACCATATCCTTCGCACGGGTAACGGCGGTATAAAGAAGATTTCGCGTCATAAGCGGAAACGGTGCCTCAAAGGAGGGAATAACGACTATTTTGTATTCACTGCCCTGACTTTTATGAGCCGTGACGGCGTAAGCATGCTCAAGCTCGTCCAACTGGGAAAAGTCGTACTCGGTATTACGTCCGTCAAAATCGACGCTTACCGTTTCGGCGCGATTATCAATATCGGTTATACGTCCGATATCGCCGTTGAATATACCGTTCCCCGACTCGCTTCCGCGGGTCCAGAGAAGATCGTAATCGTTTTTTATCTGCATAACCTTATCGCCCTCACGGAAGACGACGGTTCCGTATTTTTTCTCGCTCTTGCGATTTGATTTCGGATTAAGCGCCTCTTGGAACGCAACGTTAAGCTCTTTCGTTCCCAAGGTTCCCTTACGGGTACAGGAAATCACCTGAATATCGTCGAGCGGGTCGGCGTCATACGCCTTCGGAAGACGTTCGGAAACGAAGGAAATTAAAAGCTTTACTACCTCGTCGCTCTTGTTCTTTTCGATAAAGAAAAAGTCGTTGTCACGAACGTTAAGCGTCGGCATTTCGCCTCGGTTTATCGCGTGGGCGTTGGTAACGATAAGACTTTGCTCCGCCTGACGGAATATCTTATCGAGCTTTATAACGTTAAATTTATCGGAATTGATAATATCGTTAAGGCAGTTCCCCGGCCCTACGGGCGGAAGCTGATCGGGGTCGCCGATAAGTATAAGATAGCTTCCCGTCTTAACCGCCTTAAGAAGCGCACACATAAGGTTTGTATCGACCATCGACATTTCATCGATTATTATGACCTTTTGGAATATCGGGTTTTCCTCGTCACGCGAAAAATGGTGATGACCGTTATCCGAAACGCTCGCCTCGAGCATTCTATGGATAGTTTTCGCCTCTTTACCCGACGATTCGAACATTCTCTGAGCCGCTCTTCCCGTCGGGGCGGCAAGCACCGTCGAGAATTTTAATATATTACATATTTCAAGAATTGCTTTAATAATAGTGGTTTTACCTGTACCGGGTCCGCCCGTAATTACGGTAACGCCGCCCGTAAGCGCGTGGCTTATCGCTTCCTTTTGCTCGGGCGCATAGGTTATACCGTATCTTTCCTCGAGCGCGGCGATCTGGTCGTCCAAGCCCTCGAGAACGAAGGGGAATTTATATTCGGAGAGCGCGTGAAGCTTAGCGGCGATATATACCTCGGCGGAATAAAGCTCGCTTAACGCATAAGCCGTGCCCTCGCCGTAGGAAAATTTCTTTAGCCGCTCGGTCGAAACAAGTCTTTCCGCCGCAACACGCACGGTTTCGGATCGAACGTCCAAAATTTTAGACGACATATCCAACAATTCGTTATCGGGAAGATAACAATGACCGCCGTTGATCGATGCAACGTTAAGTGTATG
>JAZRLT010000167.1:0-9190 GCA_045646995.1 Eubacteriales bacterium
CGTGGTCGTACTGGGTCTTAAGAAGACCGTCGAGCGAGGTTTGCGACATAAGATAAGCGTAACCGTTCATTTCGTCCTTGCCTTTTTTGCAAGCGAGCTCCCAGTCGAGAAGTGCCATATAGTTAGAAATGGTGTCGCCGATACCCGCTTTTATAAGCTGCTGAGGGCTTTTATAGATAAGCTCGGTGTCGAGAAGAAGTATACTCGGTGTAGCACAGCTTAAGCTCTTGGGCTTGCCGTCGTTGCGCTTCAAAACCGCGATAGGGGAAGCGATACCGTCGTTCGCCATAGTCGTCGCGATAGAAACGACGGGGCGCTTCGAAACGTAAGCGGCGTATTTACATACGTCCAAAACCTTACCGCCGCCCAAGCCGACGATATATTCAACGTCGGTTGCGATAACTCTCTCCGCGACCGACATCGCGTAAGCGATAGTGTTGTTGTCAACAAATTCTATTTTAACGCGTCCCAAGCGCTCAAGCTGGGGACGTACAAGGTCGCCGAATAGGTCGTAAACGATAGGGTCGGTAACGAAAAGAATCTTTCCGCCGACGTTTATTCCGCCGAGAACCTCATCAACCTTGTTGATGTATCCCGGACCGATTTTCAAAACCTTTGATTTAGGCATCTCGGTTCTCCTGAAAATGACGTATTTTTAATAGTATACCACATTGTATGCGTTAAATCAATATTTATCTTTTTCGCTTATAAAGACCTGCGTAGATGCCGTCTGACGCAACTAATTCCTCGTGGGTGCCGCGCTCGGCAATACCTTCTCCTGTCATAACGAGTATTTCGTCGGCATTCTGTATGGTGGAAAGTCTGTGCGCGACAACAATTACCGTTCTGCCCTTCGCGAGCTCTTCGAGCGATTCCTGAATCTGCATTTCGGTTACGTTATCGAGTGCACTTGTAGCTTCGTCGAGAATAAGGATCGGGGGATTTTTGAGGAAAACGCGTGCGATAGAAATTCTCTGCTTCTGACCGCCCGAAAGGTTTATTCCGCGCTCGCCGACTGTTGTGTCATAGCCCTTTTCGAGAGTCATAATATAGTCGTGAATGTTTGCTCTCTTCGCCGCTTCGATAATTTCGTCGTCGGTCGCGTCGAGGTTTCCATATGCTATATTTTCGCGTACGGTTCCCGAAAAGAGGAAAACGTCCTGAGCGACGATACCGATGTTTTTACGTAACGATTGACGCTTGACCTCGGTGATGTCTCTGCCGTCGATGGTAATTTTGCCCTCGTCGAGCTCGTAAAAACGGGGAATAAGGTTGCAAAGCGTAGTCTTTCCGCCGCCCGAGGGGCCGACAAGCGCGATCGTTTTTCCGTGGTCTATTTTCAGGGAAAGCGATTTGAGAACGCCCTTGCCCGTGTCGCCGGTGGGATAACTGAAGCTTACGTTGTCGAAAACTATATCTCCGCGCACGTCGGAAAGCTCGATTGCGTCAACGCTTTCGTATTCAGCGGGGGTTTCGACAATTTCGCGGAATCGGGCAAATCCCGTCATACCGTTTTGTAATTGCTCGAAAAGCGAAATGAATCGGTTTATCGGCTTTAAAAGCATAGCCATATAAAGTATGAACGCCGCGAATTCGCCGCTGTCGATATCGCCGTTATAGAAGAATACACCGCCCGCCACAAGCGCGGTAAGATATAAAAAGTCGGTGAAAAAGGTCATAGTCGAATGGAATTGCCCCATCGCCTTGTATGCCTTTTTGCGCGCGTTTTTGAAATCCTCGTTCGCTTGGTCAAACTTTTTGATTTCGTGGGTTTCGCTGGTGTACGAGCGCGAAACTCGTATGCCCGAGATAGAGGTCTCTACGTTTGCGTTGACCTCGGCGACGCGCTCACGGGATTCTTTAAATGCGCTTTTCATTCTTCGACGCATAATTACCGAGAAAAGAACAACGAAGGGAATAAGTCCGTAGATTATAAGCGTTAACCAAATATTTATCGTCGAAAGCGCGATAAACGAGCCGATAAACATTATTATCGAAAGGAAAAGATCCTCGGGACCATGGTGCGCGAGCTCGGAAACGTCCATAAGGTCGTTGATAAGGCGGGACATAACCGTACCCGTCTTGTTTTCGTCGTAGAAGGAGAAGGGAAGCTTTTGTAAATGACGGAACATATCCTTTCTCATATCGCCTTGTAGACGTACGCCGACAACGTGTCCCCAATAGGAAACGAAGTAATTAAGCCCCATCTTCGCGAGATAGAGAATAAGTATTATACCCGCCCAAGTAAGCACCAAACGGAGATTACGGTTGGGAACGTAGTCGTTTATGATGTTTTTGGTTATCAAAGGATAAAAAAGGTCGGTAAGCGCGATAAGAAACGAGCAAAACATATCGACCATAAAAAGCTTTTTATGCGGCTTGTAGTATTTAATAAATTCCCGAATCATAAAATTCTCCGTATCGAAAGATAAATACATAATTTATTATATACTTTATCGCGGTTTTGTCAAATAAAAAATACCGCCTTGTGAAAAACAAAGCGGTATTTTCGGGTTAGCTTCTGAAATCGGGATAATCGCCGTAGGTAACCGAGTCGTCGGAAGAAAATGCGTCCTTGGGGTCGGGACCGAAATCGTTTCTGCCGTAATCACCCTTGCTTGCCATAAGTATAAAGAACCAAAGGTTACCGATGCAGGGAGTTAATTGAACCAATATGTATAAGCAACCCTTGTTCGTGTCGTGAAGCCGCCTAAAGGTTATCGCAAGGGTAGGCGCGAAGGAAAGCACGGCGTAGGCGAAAAAGAGGAAGAGAAAGACCGGTATAAGTCCGTCGTGTTTTGTGTAGTCCAAAACGAATGACGAAGAGTACAGCACCGTCGCGATAAAATAATGGACGATCATATAATACCAATAATCGCGTCTTCTTGTACGTCCGTCCCAACGCTTCCATTTCTTTAATCCGTCAATATAAGCTTTAAAAATCGACATCTGTAATACTCCTTTCAAGTAAGATGTTAACTGATTATAACACGCGGTCAAGCGATTGTCAAGAACAAATGCGGAAAAATTTAAAAAAATATTCAAAAAACGGAGAAAAACATAAATCCGCGCTTGACAAAAGGCGGAAATCAAGATACTATCAAAATATAATATGAAATAAAAGGAGATAATTATGGAAAAATTAAGAATTGCCATTATCGGTACGGGTAGTATCAGTAATTGCCATATGACCGGTTATAAAGCTATCCCCGATAAATGTGAGGTCGTCGCTGTTTGCGATATCGACGAAGAAAAGGTTAAGAAATATGCCGAGCAGTACGGCGTACCCGCTTACTATACCGATTATAACGAAATGCTCGAAAAGGAAAATATCGACGCAGTTTCGGTTTGTACCTGGAATGCCGCTCATAAGGGCGCAACTATTGCCGCTCTCCGCGCAGGCTGTAAGGTCCTTTGTGAAAAGCCTATGGCTATGAATACCGCCGAAGCAGAAGAAATGGTTAAGGTTTCCGAGGAAACGGGTAACCTTCTTATGATCGCATTCGTTCGCCGTTTCGGTAACGACGCTGATCTTATCCGTAAGTTCGTTTCGGGCGGCACTATGGGCGACCTTTATTACGCAAAGGCTACCTACCTCCGCCGTAACGGTTGCCCCGGCGGCTGGTTCGGTGATAAGGAATATTCGGGCGGCGGCCCTCTTATCGATTTGGGTGTTCACGTTATCGACCTCGTTCGCTTCCTTGCAGGCGGTCCCAAGCCCGTTTCTGTTTACGGCGCTACCTACGGTAATTTAGGCCCCAACCGCGCAGGCGGCGGTCAGGATTGGGTCTCCTCCACCAAGGGTGATTTCAAGTATGACGTTGAAGACTTCGCTTCCGCTATGATTCGCTTCGACAACGGTCTTACCCTTACCGTTGAGGCTTCCTTTAACCTTAATATCAAGAATGACCGCGGTGAAATTGAGCTCTTCGGTACTAAGTCGGGCGCGAAGATCGACCCTCAGGTTGAGTTCTTCGGCGATATGAACGGCGTTTTCGTTGATATCAAGCCCTTCGGTAATACCGCGCTTAACTTCGACGGCTTGTTCGGCAGAGAAATCGATCACTTCGTTGAATGCTGCCGCGGCAACGCCGAATGTATCTCCCCGATGGAAGACGGCGTAATGCTTATGAAGATTCTCGACGCTATATATGAATCCGCTCGTACCGGCCACGAGGTTCAAATTGGCTAAAATCGTGCAGAACACTACGTTTTGAACGAACGTCACCGCTCGCAATAGTCTTCTATTGCTTCGGGCTCCGTTTGTCGTAATTTATGGTTCGACATTCATAAAACAAAAAGCTGTTGCAAAATGCAACAGCTTTTTTGCGTTTATTCACATAAATCTTTCGGTGTTTGTTCTAAAATCTTATTTATCTCCTTGCGGTCGTTATCGCTTAATTTATAAGATAATCGGTCGGTGTAATTATTAAGCGTACCGCAGGATGTGTGATAACCGTATTTCGTTATCCAGCCGCCCTCGTTGATTTCGAAAATATAGTCGGCTATACAGTCGTAGGTTCCTTCGCGCCAAGAAGCGCACAAAATAAGCGTTAATATTTCATCGTAATCTTTCTCGCTTAATTTTATGTCAACGCCCTCGTTGTATGCGGGATGAACGGTCAATTCCATAACCCCGTCGTAGCAAGTGAAGATGGAATTTAATCTTTTATGATCACTCGAGCCGTCTTTTATATTCAAGGTTCTGCAGTTCTCTATGTCGAGAAAACAACCGCATTCGGAGCAGTATTCATAATATTTGCCTTCAACATCGACCCAAATGTCGGTCGCGCATTCGGCAATGTCATTTATCCAGTTCCCGTTTTTTAGAAGGTTAATTATATATTCGGCGTCGCTTTTGAGCGTGAGTGCGAATCCGAGAGTAGGAGTTAGCGACGACACGTAAGAAATAGTGCCGTGGGTGACTCTCGGTGTATATAGTTTGTCTTCGGAATTTTCGTTGGTGCTTTCCTCCTCGGAAACGTTTTCCGATTCCTCGTTTGGCGGAAACTCTTCTCCGATAGGGTACGCCAAAAGCAGAATCTTATTTATCTCCTTGCGGGCGCTTTCGCTGAAATTATACGAGCGTTGGTTGGTAGAATCGTTAAGATGACCGTCGTAAAGGGAATAATTGTAATGGGTTGTTTTTCCGTTTTCGGTAACCTCGAAGGAATAGTCTCCCAAACAATCGCAGGTACCGTCCATCCAATCGGTTATAGAATTAAAATAGCCGAGAATTGTGTTGGCATCTTTCGCGCTGAGCGTTATTAGGATTTTACTGTTATAGGAAGGATATACGACAAGCGGGCTGTTGTTATAGCCAGTGTCGTCGTTAGAGGTTTCGTTAGAGGTTTCGTTGGAGGTTTCGTTGGAGGTTTCGTTGGAGGCGTCGTTTGAGCTCTCCCAATGTCCGTTGCTTGCCGTATTTTCCGATAGGTCGGAGCTTATATCCGAACTGTGCTTGCTTTCGTCAGTTGTCTTTTCGTTTCCGCAGGCGATAAATGCCGCCGTCAGCAAAAGCGTGAGCAATATACAAAATATTTTCTTCATTTCGTTCACTCCTTCGGTTCAATATTAACGCTTACCGCGATTTTTATCAATTCTTCTTGTGAAATATTTTCGTTTCCTGTTAGAACGAAGGTTACGTTCGACCCGTTCCAAGACACGTTCTTTTGATTATTCTCGATTCCTTCGGGATTAAAGTTAAATGAATCGGCAGGGACGTTATTATAATAATCGACTTTGTTAATATTGATGTTTGATTCTTCATAAGCCGAAAAATCACTTGCTCCGTCGATGCAATACAGCCGTATAACGCTATTGCCGTTGCTGTATGTCATAACCGTAAAACGTTGCGAAATCGTCAAGTCGGTGTGTACGTATCCGGCGGGAAGATAGTCGGGCTCGAAAACAACCTCGACAGGAATATCCTCCGCGTCGGAAACCCCGTCATAATCATCAGGGTTGGGTGTCGAGGGAGGACGAGATTCCGCTTCGGATTCGGGCGTTCCTGAATCATCTTTCGATTCGGGCGTTACGAAATTGTCTTCTGATTCGGGCGTTCCGAAATCATCTTTCGATTCGGTCGTTGGGATATCACCCTTAAGTTGTTCGCCTAACGCTTTGTCATCCGAAACGTCACCCGAATCGTAAAACGGATTTCCGCCGTCTCCGTACGTGCCGTCACTTGTATCGGGGCTCATAAATACGGGAATAAACATCGTAGAGATAAGCGCAACCACCGCCGCCACGGTAACGGCTCTCCGTATTGTAAATAACCGTCTTTTGGGAGTTGGCTTTGCAATTTCGTCGATTTTCGCAATGAATTCCTCCGACGGAACCCATTCTATCTCCGAATCGGGCGGTATAAGCGATAGTTGCTCGTTTTCCGCTTGGAGCGCGGCGAGACGTAATTTTTCTTTTATATCCATTATCCGCGCCCTCCTTTAAGCATTTCTTTGAGCATAGCCTTTCCGCGTAAAAGCTGTTTTTTGACGGTTTCGGGCTTCCTTCCGAGAATTTCGGCTATATCCCGCGGACTCATATCGTCGAGATAACGTAAAACGATGACCTCGCGGTAGGGTGTCGGGAGCTTATTTATACAATCGGCTATTTCGGATATCTCGCATTCGGCGCATATTCGCTCGAATTCCGGCTCGTCGAAGGAAATATCCTCGTCTTCGCCTAAAGACCTGCCGAATTCCGCTTCGCGCTTTTTTGCGTTAAGAATATTGATAGCGCGGGTCTTTGCGGCTCGGCAGACGTAAGAAGCCGTTTCGATCGAATTCACGTCGCCGATTTTGTCGATGTTGCGCCCGATGGCAATAAAAGCCTCATGCACCGCGTCCTCCGCCGAATATGTATCGTTAAGAACCGAATATGCGGTATAAAACATCTTCTTTTTGTATTTGTCGTAAAGGTTGGCGAATTTTTCGCGGTCCGAATCGCCGTCAATAAGCGCGAAAAAGATTATCAATCCCAATCCCTCCTTTTCATACAGTATAACACATCAAAACCCGAAAAGTGGACAAAAAAGAAAAAATTCTTAATAAAAACAAAATGCTTCCCGATCTGTATTCGAGAAGCATTTTTGTTTTATATAGTTCGTTCAAGGGTGTAAAGACCGAGTTTATCGATCTCGGAATTAATAGTTGTTAACCTTCTTCTGGAAGTAGGACTTGGGATGCTGGCAAACGGGGCACATTTCGGGAGCCTTCTTACCAACGTGGATGTGACCGCAGTTGGTGCAGATCCAGATCTGAACCTCTTCGGAAACGAAGATGGTTTCGGTGTTGAGCTTTTCGAGGATTGCTCTGTATCTTTCTTCGTGCTCTTTTTCGATCTTGCCTACTGCTTCGAAGAGGTAAGCGATGTGATCGAAGCCTTCTTCCTTAGCGGTCTTTGCGAATTCTGCGTACATTTCGGTCCATTCGTAGTTTTCGCCTGCTGCTGCGTCGAGAAGGTTGGTAGCGGTATCCGGCACCTTGCCGTCGTGGAGAAGCTTGAACCAGATCTTAGCGTGCTCCTTTTCGTTGCCTGCGGTTTCTTCGAAGATATCCGCGATAACGGTGTAGCCTGCCTTCTTAGCTTCGCTTGCATAGTAGGTGTACTTGTTGCGAGCCTGAGATTCGCCCGCGAAAGCGGTCATAAGATTTTGTTCGGTTCTGCTGCCTTTGAGTTCCATAAGAGTTTCTCCTTTTTTATAGTTAATTTAATTATTGACACATTTCGGACAGTATCCGTAAAAAACTGTTTCGTGGCGGATTATTTTAAATCCGCTCTTTTTAGCGAGATTTTTATCGAGCGAATCGTTGTACGGAAGGTCGAATTCGTCCCTGAAGTCGCCGCAACCGAGACAACATACGTGGTGATGCTTCGAAATATCACCGTCAAATCGGTCGGGGGAGTTGGTAACCGATATTCTTCGTATAACCCCTATTTCCGCGAGTCGGTTAAGATTACGGTAGACCGTGCCGAGGCTCAATCCCGGCATCTCCGACGAGATAGCGGCGTGAACCTGCTCGGCGGTAGGGTGCTCACACGAGGCTTGAACAGCGGATAATATAAGAGCCTTTTGTTTTGTGTTTCTCTCTTTTATCATAGGCGTTCCTTAACAATAAAATTTACTATTAAGAATATACCATACTTGAGAGCGTTTGTCAAGAAGAAAATCAATGTTTGTCTTTACTTTTTTTGTCGCGGGTGGTAGAATATATACGAAAATCTAAAGGAGCGTACGGAAATGCCCTTTCTACCTATTTTTCCCGAAGAAATAGATTATACTCCCGATTTTGTAATCGTTACGGGAGATGCATACGTTGATCACCCCTCGTTCGGTACGGCGATAATTTCGCGAGTGCTCGAAGCCGAGGGCTATTCTGTTGCAATTATTCCGCAGCCCGATTATAAATCAAAAACCGATTTTATGCGATTCGGTAAACCGCGATTGGCTTTTCTTGTCAATGCGGGTAATATCGACTCGATGGTTGCCCATTATACCGCGTCCAAGAAGCGCCGTAACGACGACTATTATTCCGCGGGCTGTAAGATCGGTAACCGCCCCGACCGCGCCGTTATAGTATATTGTAACCGTATCCGCGAAGCCTTTGGCGACGTGCCGATAATTATAGGCGGTCTCGAGGCGTCTACCCGCCGTTTTGCCCATTACGATTATTGGAGCGATTCGGTAAGAAGAAGCGTGCTCGTCGATTCGCGCGCCGATATGTTGACTTACGGTATGGGCGAAAATATTTTGAGAAGACTTGCGTTTCTTCTCGATAAGGGTGTTCCGATAAAAAAGATACGCGACGTGCGCGGAACCGAATTTATTGAAACCAAGGATTTCAAGCCCCATTTCGATTCTGTATTCTGCGGCGAATATGATGATATAAAAACCGATAAGCGCGCCTTTGCAAACGCCTTTAAGATTCAATCCGACAATCAGGACCATATCTACGGTAAGGCGATAATCGAGGGCTACGGCGAAAAGATTCTCGTTCAGAATCCCCCGATGCCTCCTCTTACCCGTAAGGAATTGGACGCTGTCTATTCGCTTCCGTATATGCGTACCTACCACCCGAGCTACGAGCCTCTCGGCGGTGTACCCGCTATCGAGGAGGTTAAATTCTCGATAACCCATAACCGCGGATGCTTCGGCGGATGTAATTTCTGTGCTCTCGCATTCCATCAG
>JAZRLT010000168.1:0-15307 GCA_045646995.1 Eubacteriales bacterium
ACGCGCAAGGAATAATCCGAGCTCGTTAGACCCGCAATACCCGCGAAGGCAGAATGTATTTCGCTTTTATCGATTCCGCTCTCGGAGAGAAGCGAGACGATATTATCGTCAAGAAGCGATAACAGAGCATCTATTCCGATATCGTTGGGATTGGAGCGGCCGACAATTCGGCGTGCGACTTCGTTATAATCAAAATCGCATATAAGAATATCGGTCTTGCTTCCGCCGCCGTCGATACCTAAAAGATAATTAGCCATTGTTGGAGTTCTTTTCGAGAAGAGCCTTGATATCGTTAAGGGTAGCGAGGGTCTTTTCTTCTACGGAGGGCTCAGCGGGAGCTGCTTCCTTGACTTCTTCTTCCTCTTTCTTCTTCATCGCTTCGAGCTTGAGTCTCATATTCATAAAGATTCGTACAACTACGAACATACAAAGAGCAACGATAAGGAAGTCGATTATGTACTGGATGAACTGACCGTAAAGGATAGCGACCTCGGGAGTGATAACGGTTTCAACGCCGTCAACGGTTTCGGTAACAGCTTCGGTAAGTACGTACTTGAGCGCAGAAATGGATTTGGTTCCGAAAAGTGCGCCGACTGCGGGCATAATGATATCGGCAACGAGCGAGGAAACGATCTTACCGAACGCTCCGCCCATGATAACGCCGACTGCCATGTCGAGGATGTTTCCTCTTGTTATGAATGCTTTAAAATCAGTGAAAAAAGTGCTTTTCTTAGCCATTTGAGTTTCTTTCGCGCTATAAAGAGTATAGCGCGATTTTCCTTTCATTAATTGTTTTTACGCAAGTGCATTGTTGAGCTTTTCGAGAAGCTCGTCTGCGTTCTGACCGTGTGCGCTGCAAGCGTCCTTGATGGATTCGCCGCGGGACATAGGACAGCCGAGGCAGTGCATACCGATTTCGAGGAAGTATTTAGCGAGCTCGGGATTAGTATCGAGAACGTCTCCGACGAGCATATCAGCAGTTATCTTCATCTTCGGTTTCGCTCCTTTCATTATAGTTATATTTTTCATTTTCTTTTTTTGGATTTTGTTCAGCTTTTGTAAGGAAATATCTCAAAATCTGAGTTATTACGCAATAACCGATCGAAAGTGTAAGCGAGATCATAAGCTTTGCTATATGGGGTACACCATACGAAAAGCTTTCGCCTATCGGAGTGAGAATTAGTAACGCTAAAATCGCAAGAACGCCGAGACCGCAATATATAAGCGTTCTGTTGCCGAAGCGTCTTGTTGCGAAAATACCGCCGTGACCGCCGACAGAGCAAGCGTATAAAAACAGCATAATCGAAAGCGAAATGAGCGCGCAGGTCTGGTTACCCGTAACGGCGCTGCATACGAAAAGTATTATACCCGCGCCTACCGAAAACATAAGTGGGTGGATAAAATCGTTTATCGAAGGCTTAACTCCGAAAGCGGGGAATCGGTCGCGTAGATTTTTAACGTTCCTCGGCTCGAAGGCGAGCGCCAATCCGAACACGAGGTTAAATATAATTCCTCCGAAAAGTACGTCTTGGGGACGTAATGCGGGGGTCTGGTTATAGCAAACCGAGAAAACCGATGCGACGAACATTATTATCATCGCGGCGGGCAGGTATTTAATAAGCGAGTTTATTCTTCGGCAAATAGTTTTTGCGTTGAGAATACCGTCGGCGATAAGGTTTATTCCGCTTCCCAAAAGCATTGCGTCAGTCGTTTGACGGAGCGTGTCACAGGAGGATTCGGGGACGATCGATACGTCCGCCTCGTTCATTATCGGAAGCTCGTTTATACGCTCTGCCGTAACGACGGTAACCTTTTTCTCCTCGCGTCTTAATCGTATTATATCGAGCCATTCGCCGTCGTCGATATTTAGGAAAAGTCTGTAATAGGGGCTGTTTGCAATAAAGAGTCCGCGGTTACAGGAGCGTATCTGCTCAGCGGTGATAATTTGAGCCTCATCGGTAATGATTCCCGCGCTCTTCGCCGAATTAAACGCCGAATAATAAGCGTCGTTGGAGTTCAATACCGTTTCGATTCCTGCTGTCTCACATCTATAAACCGAAGAAGCGATTCCGGGGTCAAGCGAGCTCGAAAGCGAAACAAAGCCCTTAAATATTAGTCTGTCTTCAATATCAATGTCGCGGAGCGTTTCCGCCTCGGTGGTTCCGGAAGCGACCGCAATAAGAATGCTTCCCGATTGCGAGGCCTCTTCAACAGCTGCAAAGATACGCTTGCGCGTGAATTCGCTTAGCTTATAGTCGGTGCCGTCCAGGGTATATCCCGCACATCTCGAAAGGATATTCTCGGGCGAACCGCGTACGATAACCGTATTTTTACCCTCGTGTAGCGCGAGTAAACGGGAAATATCGCCCGAAAGCGTATATTCCGCATCCATTCTTATGTATTCCTCGCGGATAGGACCTATCTTTTTCATCCATTCGCCGAAATAATCGACTACCGCGTTTTCAATGGGCGTTCCCTCATATTCGGGAAGACCCTTTTGGAGCTTCTTCTCGGCGGCGGTGATTTCGCGAACGTCCGAGCAAACGAGTAAAAGCTTTAAAAGCTCTTCGACCGTTTCATCGGGACGTTTTTCACGGTCGTAGTTTTTGCCAGAAAGATAAATTCCCGTAAGCGCGATTCTTTTCGGAGGGAAGGCGAGGTTTTTACCGCACATTATCGTGTCGGCGGAGGCGAGAGTCTGGATACAGCCGTAATTTTTAATTACCATACCGTCCTGAGCCATACGCTTTGCGCCAAATCCGAGAGAAGCCGCCGAAAGCGAGACTAAGCTGTCGCAAAGCGAGCTTGCCCCAATGGCGAGCGCGCCGATAAACCATTCGGTAATATCCGCGCCGGCGATGATTCCGATAAATAAAAGCGAAAAACATATAACGACGGATAAGATCGATAAAATACGGCAAAGTCTTACGACGTAGCGGATAAGCTTGGGGGTATATTCGTCCTTGTCCGAGCGTATTCTTCGAATGAGCGTGTCCTTGCCGGTGCGGCAGACTATTGCCGTGCCGTGGCCCGACGTGACGATACTTCCCGCATAGACCATATTAAGCGATATCGCCTCGGGTCCGTCGTGGGAAATATATCTGCCGTCCTTAATAACGCTTCCGTTTTCGCCGCTTACGTGGGTTTCGAGAACCGAAAGATTCATATCGTCGATAATTCGGCAATCGGCGGGTATCATAGCGCCCTCTTCGATGACGATTACGTCGCCGGGGACGAGCTGACGGCTGTCGATTAATATTTCTTCGCCGTTTCTTATTACCTTCGCCTTCAACGACGAATATTTTTTCGGTAATCTTAAAGCAACGCTCGCGCGGTGCTCGGCGTAGGCGTTGAACACCATTATAAGCGTAACGATCGCCGCCATAACGATATAGGTAGGCTCGTCGGGGCGGAAAAGATACATTATTATCGAGGAAATAAGGAGGAACAGCCCCATAAGCCCTTTAAATTGATTTTTAAGGCTTTCGCGGAAGGAGAGTCGGAACTCTCCCTTTATTTCGTTAGGGCCGAAGACGCGCTTGGCGCGTTTTACCTGTTTGTTGTTTTTGCCGTCGATAAGGTCGGAATCCAACGCTTCGGCAACCTCGATAGGATGCATTTCCTCGGGCGAAAAGACAAAGCTCTCTTCGCCGTCCGCACCTGACACGGTTTTGATCTTCAATTTTTCATTTCCGTATTCAGCCATAATGTTATCCTAAAATAAATAATATGATATTAAAATCCGTTTTTTTCGAGGACATGCGCCTCGGAAAAAACACCTTGCGGTTTCGCGAGTGTCGAGCAAAGCGAGGCGCGAGACGCGAGTGACCGAAACCGAACCAATCGAAAACGAAAGTTTTCGATTGAGCGCGTAAGCGCTTTTCATTTCCGTATTCAGCCATAATAACAACCTAAAATAAAGAATTAAATAAAATCAAATCAAGTATTTTCCGAGGACATGCGCCTCGGAAAAAACATCATTGCAGAAACGTTACTTATCCGTTTTAACCGTAACGTTACCGTCCGTTACGTCAACAAATATCTTGCCGACGGGGTCGCGGTAGGATTTAACTATTTCCGACGCGATAAGGTCCTCGACGTCGGTCTGGATAAGACGGCGGAGGTTACGCGCGCCGTATTTTTCGGAATATCCCTTGTCGGATAGATATTCGACGAGCGCGTCGGTATAATCGAACATAATGCCCTTTTCGGCAAGCACGGATTGAAGGTCTCCGAGCATAATACGGCAAATAGCCGAGAAGTTGGCTTTTCCGAGACGGTTGAAGACGACTATTTCGTCAACACGGTTTATAAATTCGGGGCGGAGGAAGGCTTCGAGCGCCTTCATAACCTTCGCCTTTTCGTTTTGCTGTACGCTTTCGCCGAATCCCGCGACAGACGAGCCCTCGTTGCTTCCCGCGTTGGTAGTCATAATGATAACGGTGTTTTCAAAATTGACTTCCTTGCCGTGAGCGTCGGTGATACGGCCGTCGTCGAGAATCTGAAGAAGAATATTCATAACGTCGGGGTGAGCCTTTTCGATCTCGTCGAAAAGAACGACGGTATACGGCTTTCTTCTTATCTTTTCGGTAAGCTGTCCCGCGTCGTCATAACCGACGTAGCCGGGAGGCGAGCCGATGATTCTCGAAACCGAATGCTTTTCCATAAATTCGCTCATATCGAGACGTATCAACGCTTCGGGAGAATCGAAAAGATAGTTTGCGAGAACCTTTACAAGCTCGGTCTTGCCGACGCCGGTGCTTCCCGCGAAAATAAAGGAAACAGGCTTCTTTTTATAAGAAATACCCGCTCTCGAGCGGCGAATAGCCTTAGCGACAGAGGTGACGGCATCGTCCTGACCGATAATTCGCTTCTTTATTTCGTCCTCGATTCGTTCTATCTTTACGAATTCGTTTTCGCTTATATTGGTTGCGGGGATACCCGTCCAAACCTCGATAACTCGCGCGATATCGCCGTCGGTAAGCTTTAAATTATCGCGTTCCTTCGAAAGCTCGTCAAATCGAGCCTCCTTTTGGAGAAGAGCTGTTTTGAGGTCAGCTATCTTGCGGTAATCCTCCTCTTCGGGGGTCTCTTTGGCTTCGACTGCCGACAATTCCTCGCGTAGCTTCTTGATTTCATCGGAGAGCGACGCGATTTCGTTGATGACCGTAGAATGCATAGCCATATGCGAGCAAGCCTCGTCCATAAGGTCGATAGCCTTGTCGGGAAGAAAACGGTCGGTTATATATCGCTCGGAAAGTGTAACCATTCGACGGACGAGATGGTCGGGAACGGTTATTCCATGGTGAAGCTCGTAATATTTTTTGATACCCATAAGTATCTTGACGCTGTCTTCGATAGAGGGCTCGCCGATCATAACGGGCTGGAATCGACGCTCGAGCGCGGCATCCTTTTCGATATATTGACGGTATTCGGTAAGAGTTGTTGCTCCGATAAGCTGAATTTCGCCTCTCGAAAGCGCGGGTTTAAGGATATTAGCCGCGTTCATACCGCCTTCTGCGTTACCTGCACCGACGATTGAATGAACCTCGTCGATAACAAGAATTGCGTTGCCCGCTTTTTTGGTCTCCTCGATAAGACCGCGCATACGGTTTTCAAACTGACCGCGGAATTGAGTTCCCGCGACGATTGCGGTCATATCGACGAGGTAAACCTCTTTGTCCTTGAGCTTGTAGGGAACCTCTCCCGATATGATTTTCTGGGCAAGAGCTTCGGCAACCGCGGTCTTACCTACGCCCGGCTCGCCGATGAGGCAGGGGTTGTTTTTCTGGCGTCGGGTCAATATTTGAAGAACTCTTTCGAGCTCGTTTTCACGTCCGATAACGTTATCGAGCTTGCCTTCTCTTGCGCGTTCGGTAAGGCAGATACAAAAATCGCGTAAATAGCTTGCGCCCTGACGCTTCTTTTTTGCCTTGTCGCCGGATTTCTGATCGCCCTCGCCCTTTTCGATAGGCATCGGCGCGTTTCCGTTTCCGAAGATAGCTCCGAGATCGATCGAGGGAGCTCTTCCTTCGCCGTCATCGTCATCGCTCTCAACGGGAAGAAGACCCTCCATGCTTTCGTTAAGCGCGTCGATATCCTCGGGACTAATATTCATCTGGCTCAAAATATCGTCGATAGGCTTTATTCCGAGCTCTTGAGCACATTTTATACAGTAACCCTCGCTCGAGATCTTGCCGCCGACGTTCTTCTGGACGAAGATAACGGCGGGGCGGACGTTACAGCGGGAGCATCTTTTTAATTCCATTTAAGTGACACCTCGTGATATATAGTTGGGAAAATCAGTTTTTGAAAAGCTTAAGATTGTATTTTCCTTTGAAGTCTTTGAAGTAATACATCAAAAGCGAGAAAGCAACGAGCGAGAACATCAATAACGACAGACAGATGTCGAGAACAGCGTTTCCGCGCACTATCGTTCTTGTGAACGCGCATAAGAACAGCGCGGCAGTCGAGAATTTGCCGTACCAGCTTGCCTGTGCGACGATATTCTTCTTGGTCATTATGAACATCGAACCGAAAAGCATACCGAATTCCTTGATAAGGAAGGGGATAAGTATGAATAGAAATATCGGATTTTCGAACGTGAAGCAAAGAATTGCCGCAAGCTGCATAGCCTTATCGGCGAGCGGGTCTAGAATTTTTCCGACGTCGGTGATCCAATTATTTCTTCGAGCGAGATAACCGTCGAGAACGTCGGTTATCCAAGCGAGTGCATATATGCCCGCGGGAATAAAGACATATTTGCCGTCGCCCATCTCGAAATATGTAATTACAAATGCGGGTATCATAAATAACCGCAAAACGGAAAGGATATTCGGAATTTGTTTCATGATGATTTAGACCTCTGTCTATATAATTTCTTGATTATTTAACGAGAATATACGAAAAAACGTCAATGCTTGAGAAAAATTTAAAAAGTATTGTGCTTTCGCGGTCTATCGATGTGAATATATCGCTGCCGAACAATTCGGCGGCATCGAAAACGGCGTTTACAACAAAGCAAAGGGCGATAACGTTCAAAATAGAGATGATTATATTTAACATAATTCCCAAGCTCTTATTTACCGTACGAAGTATCGGAACGTCGAAAAGCTTGGTCAAAAGCTCGGACATAAGATACAAAACGAGCTTTGAAAGAAGATATATCACTATGAAAGCGATCGCTATCTTCAGGGATTCGGGAATATCTGCCCACTCGAAAACGCAGGAAACGGGAACGCAAAGTATAAATGCGGTGAAAATTGAAATAAGTCCCGAAGCGGCGCCTACCGCGGTTTTGATGAAGCCCTTTTTCCATCCCTCCACTATTGAACCTGCAATAATGATGAGGATAACGGCATCAAGCAACCAACTCAATATAAATCCACCTTTTCTGATGTTTGATTTTTGGCTTTTAAGATTAAGGAACGGAGCTTTGGATATAATCGGAAGGAATAAAATATTCCGCCTGATTTTCCGAGAAAAGAATTATGCTTTCGCCGTCGGCAATGATCGACGAATAGGACGAGGGTATTTTATAAGACGTTTTGGTATTATTCGAAAGGTCGCAGGAGATAAGCTCGCCGGGGGAAACGACGTAAAGAACGGTTCCGCAAATTACCGCGTCGGAAAGCGAGCCTTTGAAGCTTTCGCTGTAGAGGATGTTTCCGTCAGCGCCGTATATTACCGCTTCGGTTCCGCCGGAAAGGCTTTCGATTCCGTAGGTGACGAGAACTCGGTTGCCGGATACACTTCCCGAAAGAAGCTCTCTTCCCGAGAGATCGATCTCACCGCCGACCGTGTCGCCTGTTTTGAACATTCTTATTTTATCGGAAGTCATAAGGCAATAGCCTTCGTCCGTATAGTATATGCCTAAGGGCATCTCTCCGATGAATTCTTCGGTGAAAACGGGCCCCTCGGCATCGGTTCTAAATCTCGAGACGACGGTTATGAGATTACCGCCCTTGGAATAATGCGCGGCGGTGATAAATTCGTTTCCGTCCTTAGAAATATCTACAAAGTCAACGTATTTGTCACCGAACTTCTGAGAATATCTTATGCGGTATTCCGAATCGTATACAAAAACCGCGCTTCGATAGCTTTTAGCCGAGCTTACCACGGCGAATTCGCCGTGGGCAGAGGCGGCAAGCCACTTTATGGGATAGTCGAACGTCGGAGAGTTCGGCATTTGCTGGTAGGAATTGAATATCTTAAGCTCCTTGCTTCCAAGGTCGTAACAGAAAAGGTAGGTTCCGTTTTCGGTCATCTTCGGGTGGTCGTAGGAAAACGACGAGCGAAGCAATACCTCTCCGTCCCAACCGGTAATCGTAAGACCGCTTTCGTTAAGGACCGCAAGGTCGCCCTTAAATAGTATTCCTCGGTTGCCCTCGCTTCCGTCAAAGGCTATATAAGTGCCCTTGGGCGCTTCCGCGTCCTCGCCGAGGTTGATGAATTTCATCATATATCTGAAATTGTCCATAGTTATCTCGTTACTGTGGAACGAGAAGGAATATACCGCGAAAAGCAGAATGAGTATCATACATACGTATCTTACTATCGACGTGCGTCGCGCAAGCTTTGAGTAATGCGCTTCTACGGTCGGCGTTTCCTGCTTATTCCGTTTTGAACGTTTGTCTTTAAAGACCGAAAAAGCTCCCATCGGCTTTCCTTTCCGAATATCAATAGAATACTCTGTTAAGCGTTAATCCGTGCGCGGGGGCGGTTATGCCCGCGTTAGCGCGGTTTTCCGATTTTATAATATCGGATATATCCATTCCGTTTATACCCGAGGCGCGTTCGACGACCGTTCCGACCATTATTCTTACCATATTATATAAAAACCCGTCGGCGGCAACCGTGAAAATTATATTTTCGCCCTCGGCGCGAGCGTTAAAATATTTGATCTCGCGTACCGTATCGATTATTTTAGATCCCGCCGCCATAAAGGCGCGGAAATCCTTTCTTCCGACGAATTGATTACAAAGCGTATTCGCCTTTTCGACATCTATCGGGCGGGCGTAATGCCAAGCGGTGTCGGCGGAGAAGGGGTCCTTGATACGGCTGTTTCTTACCGTATATATATACTCCTTGCCCTTTGCGTCATAGCGTGGGTGGAATCCGTCGGGCATAATTTTCGCCGAAAGAACCGAAATATCGTCGGGAAGATTAGTGTTTATTGCGAGAGGCAGAGCGGTTTCGGGTATGTTAGGTATCGCTTCTCCGCAAACCGAAGCAACGAAACCCTTCGCGTGTACTCCCGAGTCGGTGCGGCTGCAGCCTGTAAGAAGGATTTCCTTTCCCAATACCGAAGCACAAGCGCCTTGAAGAGTTGCTTGAACCGTAGGCTTGTCGGGTTGAACCTGCCATCCGCAGTAATTTGTACCTTTATATGCTATTTCGAGAATATATCCCTGCAAAATAGAGTCACCTCGTTAAATGGTATGGCATCGACGAAGAAAATACCGGTCGCGATAGCGACGAAAAATGCCAAAAACACGAAATCGCGTACGTGTGCGTGCATTTCCTTAAGCTTGGTTCTTCCCTCACCGCCGTTATAGCAACGGCATTCCATCGCGTCGGCAAGCTCCTCGGCACGGCGCATCGCCGAAACGAAAAGAGGAATAAGGATAGGAATAAGCGCGCGGACGCGGTTGATTATATTTCCGCTTTCAAAATCAGCGCATCTCGCCTTTTGGGCGGACATGATCTTGTTCGTTTCCTCGATAAGCGTCGGGATAAAGCGAAGCGCGATAGACATCATCATCGCGAATTCGTGAACGGGAACCTTGATAAGCTTTAAGGGTGATAAAACTCGCTCTATCGCCTCGGTAAGCTCGAGCGGACTCGTTGTAAACGAGATAAGAACGCTCGTGCCGAGAATAAGCGAAACAAGCCTTAAAAGCATCAAGACCGCGTTGAGGACGCCTTCTTTATATACAGTTATGAATTTCCAAGCGAAAAGCGGATCGCTTTCGCCCTTGGTCAGAAACAGATTGATTATCGCGGTGAACACGAGAACGAAAATCAACGGCTTCACCGATTTTATAAGAATCGAGACGCGTATTCCCGAAACCGATACAAGAAAAATCGTTACGATAAGCGAAACGACCGCTCTCGGTACGGTATCTGCCGCAAGCACGATAACGAGATATGCGGCGAGGATAAAAAGCTTGATTCTTGCGTCGGTACGGTGAAGCAACGAGTTCCCCGGATAAAACTGACCGAAGGTTACGTCTTTAAGCATTTTTATTACCGTTAGTTATAATATTTTTTGAAGCTCTTTTTTTGCGTATCCGACGGTATAAACGTCGTTGTCCTTGCATATACCGCGTTTTTTGAGCTCGATGAATAATTTTGTTATCTGAGGAAGGTCGAGTGCCGCGTCAAAAAGACGTTCGGCTTGCATAAAGATCTCCTCTACTCCGCCCTCCATATATACCGACCCTTGCTTCATAACGACGATGCGGTCGGAATATTTCGCGACGTCCTCCATGCTGTGGGAAATTATAATGAGTGTCGCACCGTAGGTTTTTTTGTATTCGTTAAGACCGCCTAATATTTCCTCGCGGCCCTTGGGGTCGAGACCCGCGGCGGGCTCGTCGAGTACGATTACCTCGGGAGTCATAGCGAGTACACCCGCTATCGCGGCGCGTCTTTTTTGACCTCCCGAAAGCTCAAAGGGTGATTTTTTCAGCTCGCGTTCCGAAATACCGCAAAACTCCGAGGCAAGCTTGACTCTTTTTGCGATTTCGTCTTGAGACAGCCCCATATTCTTCGGGCCGAACGCAATATCCGATTCGACGGTCTCGTCGAAAAGCTGATATTCGGGATATTGAAAAACGAGTCCGACTCTGCTTCGGATTTTTTTCATTTCCTTCGGTTTTTTCCAAATATCGCTTCCGTCGAGAAGAATTGATCCCTCGGTGGGCTTCAAAAGTCCGTTCATAAGCGAAGCGAGAGTGCTTTTCCCACTTCCCGTATGACCGATTATTCCCGTCGTTAAGCCCTTAGGGAAGGAAAGATTTATATTATCGAGCGCCGCCTTGCGAAAGGGTGTGCCCTCGCCGTAGATGACGCTGATGTTTTTAAGCTCAAGTGCGTTACTTACCATATCCGCATTCGTCCTAAAACTTTTATTTCTGTTTGATATAATTTTCTATTACGTCGGCGGCATCCATCGCGTGCAAAATTCCGCGCGGGAAGCTGTATCCGTCGCGCTCGAGCTCGTATAAAAGCTCGGTGACCTGAGGAACGGAAAGCGAAACCGAATTAAGCTTTTCTACCTCGGTAAAGATTTTCTTGGGTGCTCCGTCGGCGATTATTTCGCCCTCGTTCATAACGATTATTCGGTCGGCCTCGACCGCCTCGTTCATATAATGGGTTATCGTTACGACGGTTATCCCCAATTCGCGGTTCAAGCGCTTCATCGCGGAAGCGATTTCCTTACGACCCGTCGGGTCGAGCATCGCGGTCGCTTCGTCGAAAATAATGCATTCGGGACGCATCGCGAGTATTCCCGCGATAGCGATTCTTTGCTTCTGACCGCCCGAAAGCTTATAGGTTGCGTGCTTTGCGTATTCGGTCATATCGACCGTAGCGAGAGCCTCGTCGACGCGTCTTCTTATCTCTTCGCGGGGCAAACCGAGGTTTTCGGGCGCGAAGGCGATATCCTCTTCAACTACGCTTGCGACGATCTGATTGTCGGGGTTTTGAAATACCATACCGCACTTTTTGCGTACGTCAAAGGAACGCGATTCGTCCGCGGTGTAAATTCCGTCAATGAATATCTCGCCGCTCGTGGGAACGAGTATACCGCAAAGAAGCTTCGCCAACGTGCTTTTTCCGCAACCGTTGTGACCGAGCACGGCGACGTAGCTGCCCTTTTCGATCTCTAAATCTATTCCTTTTATGACCTCGGGCTCGTCGGGAGAATACCCGAAACGAACTCCGCGTGCTTCGATAAAACTCATTTTTTAGCTCCGAGTTGTATGTTGTGGCAGATTTTTGGTGATTGCTCCGCTTGAAAATCTTGGATTTTAAGCGATAAAGTCTGCACTAAGCGAGGGTTGATAATAAATCTTTTTGTGCGTTCCGTGTCAATTAAGCGGATTTTTCATAGCACAAAAATACAATAATTCCGCTAAATACAAACCCTTACAGTATATAGATAAAAGTCAAAATAAACGCACGATTGGGTTTTGGATATCTTTTTGTGCGTTCTGGGGCATTATGCTTAGCCCAGCTACGGCGTCCAGCGGCTTGCGGCTCCGCAGGGAAGGACCCACCCGCTCGATTCGACGGGTATACCGATTTCGTCGCTTTCGACCTTGCCGCCGAATTTAAGAGTGTTCTTGCGAAGAACGTAACCGTTAGCCGAGGGAGAAAGTCCCGTCGTATAAGAGTTCAAAAGAACGAATAAGGGGTCGTCCGAGAGAACCTGACAAACCAATCCGACGAGCTCGTCGAGGCATTCCTCGATAACCCATTTTTCACCGCCCGGACCGCGTCCGAAGGAGGGAGGGTCGAGGATGACGGCGTCGTATTTGTTTCCGCGTCTTATTTCGCGTGCGACGAACTTAAAGCAGTCGTGGACGATATATCTTATCTTGTTTTGGGGTATGTTCGAAAGCTCGGCGTTGCGCTTTGCCTTTGCGACAATACCCTTCGAGGCATCAACGTGACATACGAACGCGCCCGCCTTTGCCGCGGCAACGCTTGCACCGCCTGTATATGCAAAAAGGTTTAAAAGCTTGATTTCGCGTCCGCTGTTTTTGATGAGTTCGGAAAACCAATCCCAGTTCGCCGCCTGCTCGGGGAATAATCCCGTATGCTTGAAGCCCATAGGCGAAATTCCGAATTTGAGGTCCCCGTAGGAGATGACCCATTCGTCGGGAACGTCCTTTTTAATCCATTCGCCGCCGCCCGAGCGCGAACGACGGTAGATTCCGTCGGCTTTCTTCCAGCCGTAATGGCTTTTGTCGCCGTTCCAAATAACCTGAGGGTCGGGACGTATAAGAATTTGGTCGCCCCAAAGCTCTAATCTTTCTCCGTTTGCCGCATCGAGCAATCGGTAATCTTTCCAATTTTCTGCGGAATACATATCTTTACTCCGAATGTTTTATTTTATAAAGTGTCGGCGAGAGTCATCTGGTCCGCCATTCCGTCGGGAACTTCAAGTCCGAGATGACGGTATGCGCTTGCCGTAGCGCATCTTCCGCGCGGGGTTCTGTTTAAAAATCCGAGCTGGAGAAGGTAAGGCTCGTAAACGTCCTCGAGGGTTACCGATTCTTCGCCGATAACCGCCGCGAGAGTTTCAAGTCCGACGGGGCCGCCGCCGAAATGCTTTATTATGGCGGTGAGCATACGTCTGTCAACCGAGTCGAGACCTAACGCGTCAACCTCGAGAGCGTCGAGAGCGGTGCGGGTTATGTGGAAATCTATAACTCCGTTGCCCTGAACGATAGCGAAGTCGCGTACACGCTTTAAGAATCGGTTCGCGATACGGGGAGTTCCTCTCGAACGGAGCGCGATTTCGTAAGCGCCGTCGGCAGTAATCGGAATTCCCAAAATACCTGCCGAGCGGGTAATAATAAGAGCCAACTCCTCGGGGGTATAAAGCTCGAGTCGGAAAAGCATTCCGAATCTGTCGCGCAAGGGAGAGGAAAGCTGACCCGCTCTCGTCGTTGCACCGACAAGAGTGAAGGGCTTAAGAGGGATTCTTATCGACCTTGCCGAGGGGCCCTTGCCCATCATAAGGTCAAGCGCAAAATCCTCCATCGCGGGATAGAGAACCTCTTCGACCTGACGGGGAAGTCGGTGTATCTCGTCGATGAAAAGTATATCGTTTCGCTCGAGAGTGGTGAGTAACGCGGCTAAATCTCCCGCCTTTTCTATTGCGGGACCGCTCGTTACCTTAAGATTGACACCTAACTCAGAGGCAATTATGCAGGAAAGCGTGGTCTTGCCCAAGCCGGGGGGACCGTGAAGGAGTACGTGGTCAAGGCTGTCGCCACGTGAAGCCGCCGCCTTGATGAATACCGAAAGGTTGTCCTTGACCTTTTGCTGACCGACGTATTCGTCAAGCGTCTTCGGACGGAGCGAAAATTCGTTTTCGGCATCCTCTGCCGAGAATTCCGCGCCCGTTATTCGGCTTTCGAAATCAAAATCGTCGGAATAGTCGGGAATTTTCGAATTAATGGGCATTTATCGGCTTGCCTCCTTTCCGAGGATTCGTAAGGTTTGAGCTATAAGCTCCTCAAGCGGGAGCGAGTTGTCAAGCTTCTTGACGGTTTCGATAACCTTTGCGCGCGGGAATCCGTAAAGCGCGAGAGTATCGACGACCTGAAGCATTTTTTCGTTGGAGGGTGCCGCGCTCGTCTCGGAAACCGAAACGTCGGATACGGAAATCTTGTCCTTAAGCTCGATTATAAGCTTTTGAGCGGTCTTAAGACCGATTCCGGGCGCCTGAGCGATAGTTTTTGCATCGCCGTGCGCTACTGCGGCGCGGAGATTGTCGGGAGATAAGGTTCCGAGAATAGATATCGCCGCTTTGGGCCCGATACCCGATATGGCGACGAGACGTATAAATAATCTTTGCTCGTCTTCCTCGAAAAATCCGTAAAGGGACATATTATCCTCGCTTACGGCGAGATAGGTATAAAGCAAAACGTCCTTACCCGAAAGAGGCGAGAGCTTTGAGCTTGTCGAGAGCGAAATTCCTATTTTGAATCCTACTCCGCCGCAATCGATGACCGCGTAATCTGCGGAAAGCTGGGCGAGGGTGCCGTGAATAAAGTGTATCATTTCGTTCTCCTTTTTTATTTTATCGGTAATTCGTCAGTCGGTTTCCGTGACATATCGCTAACGCGAGCGCGTCGGCGGTGTCGTCGGGCTTCGGGGTCTCCTTGAGATTCAATAAAAGCCGTACCATATACTGAACCTGCTGCTTTTCAGCGCGGCCGTAGCCTACGACCGAGCTTTTGACCTCGAGGGGAGTGTATTCGTAAACGTCCACTCCGCATTTATACGCGGCGAGGAGAATAACTCCTCTTGCCATCGAAACGTCGATAGCCGTCGTGGTGTTGTTGTTGAAGAAAAGCTCTTCGATCGAAACGCAATCGGGCTTGTGGCGCGTGAGTAATTCCACCATCGCGTCGTAGATCTCCGAGAGACGCTTTTCGATCATCTGGTGAGGCGCGGTGGTTATCGCGCCGTATTCTATTGCGCGGTATTTGTCACCGCTTTTTCCTACCAATCCGAACCCTATCGTCGCGAGTCCTGGGTCAATACCGAGAATTAACATAAAAAC
>JAZRLT010000169.1:0-3463 GCA_045646995.1 Eubacteriales bacterium
GATATACGATCGATTGTGCGCATGAACATACTTCTTTTGTAACCGAGCCTGAGACCTATCGCGAATCCTGCACGCCGATTTCTGATACCGAGCATGAAGCGGTGCATTGGCTCAATCGTTATCTGTGGTGCAGTGACTGTAATATCATGCTCAAGGAAATGGGCTCATCCTTTGCGGGATACGGCACGTATACCGAGCCGCATACTTTTGCCAACGGTGCGTGTAATGGCTGCGGTCAGAAAGAGGTCACCCAGACTGAACCGGACATCAGCTATGGCGATGCCCTTGAATTCAAACCCGAGTGGCTTCATAAATGGCTCACTGCTTCTAATGGTTGGGAATGGTTCGATTCGGTTCGTAATGAGGATTGGTATAAAGATTTTATCACGCGCGCCGAGAAGTTTATTAAATAATCCAAAAACGAGCATAGCGAGTTTTTAGGGTTTCGTTGAATCGAGGCATATCGACAAATAGATACTTAACAATAAAAGGACAGAGAGTGTAAAAATTCTCTGTCCTTTTTCGTTTGTCATCGATCATCGTATTCTTCTTACGATTTTTTCGTATTTGTAGAAACGGTCGTGTACATCAAAAATCGCACTTTGTAACAATTAACACGTAAAACGCAATAGTTAAAACTGTAGGGACCGGCGTCCTCGACGGTCCGTTACAAAACGATTTATTAATTGCAAAAATTAAAAAACAACGAAACAATATGATACGTAATCATTATTAATTAAAACAAACAATAATATTTCACGAAAAAGGACCGTCTCTATCAACCCCAAAAATCTGCGATTTTAGGGGACCCCATTATCCGCCGGTCCCTACATTAATTCTCGTAAATAATTTTGAAAAAAAGAGCGAAATTTTTCGCTCCTTTTCTTATGTCTATACTATTAAAACGATTAAAATCCTTGGATTTTAATCGAGAGATTAAAGCGTCTTCATCCAATCTTCGATGATAGGCGAGAGAATATTATATCCCGCGGAGTTGGGATGAACGGTGTCGGGGAGATGATCGGGAGAAGCGGATCTGAACACGTTTTTGTTGAAATCCTCGTCGAAATAAAGGTCGAGGTAGGGGATCTCCCATTTATCGCAAATCTTCTTGGAGAGCGCGAAATACTCGCTCATATCCGACATTCTGCCGTAGGGAGCGGAAGGCATCTGGTAGGTTACGATATAACCGAAAATCGAGCCTGCGTAATGCTCTTTTGCATACTTAAAGGTGTTTTCAAGACCGCCCGCGAAGGTGTTACGATCGAAGGGACCGTCGAATCCCTCGGTTATCTCGCCGACGGGAGCATTGTCCCAAGCGTCGTTGCCGCCGCCTTCGATTATAACGTAATCGTATTTATTGCCGTCCATCGCGATAAGCTGATTGATAACGAGGTTTTCGCCGCGGCAATCGCCTATCGACGCACCGCCGAGGCTTTTATTAATTCCGGTCATTTCGTTATTGAGCATAATTCTGCCCGCCCAACCTCTTTTGACGCTGTATTCCTCACTTTCGCGCTCGCAATATGCCTCGCAAAGCGAGTCACCTACGAAAAGCACGGATTTTTTAAACAAGGGATTGTTATTCATAATAATATATCCTTTCGTTTATCTGTCTCTGAATACGCCGATTTTGAGCTTTTCGAGTTGGATATCGTTGCAGGAACCTGCGCAGAAGAACGCAACACCGACCGCGCCCGCCTTGCGGCATTCCTCGACCTGCTTGGTCGATTCAATCATAGGAAGCTTGTTGTACATCGGGGAGATACCCGAAACGTTGGGCGCTTCGCCGTAGTTTTTAACCATATATCCGACCTCGTTTCCTACGTCCTCAGCGTCGTTGAGGTATGCCATAGGGTAAATGGCGTCGAGCCAGCCCTGCTTGACCCAATAGCACCAGTTCTGGCATTTAAGACGTATAGCCTCGTTGGGGTCGCCGAATACTGCGGTCGAAAGCTCGATATATTTACCGTTCGCACGGTATTCCATAATCATAGAATGAACCTTTTCGACGTAAGAGGTTATCTTTTCGGCGCGCCAATCGGTAAACTTCTTCCAATCGTCGCATTTTGTGTCGGGTATATCGTCTATGTTGATTCCCGTATCCTTCAAAAATTCAGCCTTCGTATATTTGTCAAATCCTGCCGAACGGTCAACGCCGTGGATAACGGGATAGCGGATGTAGTCGAGCTGGAATCCGTCGAAATCGTAATTGTCGATGAGGTCCTTTATCATACCCAAAAGGAAGTCTTGGACCTCGTCGAGGACGGGATTGAGGAAATAGAAATCGTCGCCCGCGTCGTGCAGCAATCCGCCGTCCTTACGGCGCGCCATCCATTCGGGATGAACCTCAGCCATGGGACAACCGGTGTATTCGCATCCGAAGAAGAAATCCTCGAACCAGCAATGGATCTGCATTCCGTATTTTTTGCAGTAACGGACAAAGGAATCTATAACGTCAAATCCGTTTTCGTAGCCCTTGCGTACGGGAAGTCCGTCGTAAACACACTTTTGAGCGTTTGCGTAGCCCTCGTAGTTGGTCTCGACGAGCATAAGGTTAAAACCTGCGTCAACGAATCTCTTTACGGTCGCTTCGACCTCGTCGTCGGATTTTTCGTGAGGGCGGTGCCATACTCCGCGTCTTTCGTCCTTGACCGATTTTGCGGTATAATAATAAGCCTCTTCGGTGTATTTATCTACCGATTCGTAATCCTTTTTGTCTAACGCTTCGAGAGCGAGCTTGAAAAAGTGTTCGGACTTTTCCTTGTCAAACGTTGATCCCTCGGCTATACGTTCGGCAATGCGCGACTCGATAAGCTTTATTTTGGTTTCGGCGTTTATCATCTTCGATTCCTCGTCGATTTCCGCCGAAAAGGTCATATTCACCTCGTCGATAACAGCCTTCGCACCGACAGCAATAGCCTCGGACAAAAATCCAGCCGCCGCGCCGTGTCCCGAAACGACGTATCCGCCCTCGGGAATCTCGTTGTTGTTCTTGCCGAACCGTACAACGCGTCCGTTAAGAATACAAGCCTCGACGCCGTAGTTGTTCGTTCCGGTACTGCCAGAGCCGTTGTATATTATAAGCTCGTCGGCTTCGCGGTCTCCGTTAAAATGTGAAATGGGAAAAGATTTCATAAGGTCACCTCTCGAAAAACTTTTTTAATTTCAAGCCGTCCTCGAAAGTAAAAAGACGGTCAAACAACTTTGAAAAAACAGAAATAAGAGTTCCGTTGACGAGTGCGCAAACGACCGTGCCGTAGCTTATTCCGCGGAACGCGCCGAACCCGAAAAACGCAAAGGAAAGAATGACGCTCAAAACACAGCTCGTACAGTCGTAAACGGTCTTGCAACGGTGGATGTTAAATCCGTACTTTTCCGCAACCTCTTTTACGAAAAGCTCGTAAACCTCGGGCGGAATATACGTGCGGAAAAGTAATGCGATACCGAACGTACAGCAAAG
>JAZRLT010000170.1:0-3000 GCA_045646995.1 Eubacteriales bacterium
AATATGCTCGGCGACGCTTCGCGGACTGTCATCGCTTCGGTCTCCGTGATAAAAGGAACAGTCGGCGCGGTCGGTGTCGTGATGATACTTTCGGCTGTTATACCGCCGCTTTTAATAGTCGCGTTACATAAATTCCTGTTGCTCTTGTGCGCGATAGCGGCGAAAACGCTCGGGTGCGAAAAGGAAAGCGCTCTTCTTTACGATCTCGGAAACGTGATGAATGTTCTGCTTGCGCTCGTTTGCGGCTCGGGCGCTGTTTGCGTTATCGCTATGGCTGTCTTTATAAAAGCGGGGGTGAACCTTTGAAAAGCTATTTCTACGTTCTTTTGGTCGCTTCGGTTTGCGGTGCGATGTGCAGTATGCTTGCAAGCGGCGGTTTCGAAAAATATATCAAATATATCTCCTCGCTTATCTGTATCTGCCTTATGATAATGCCTTTCCGAGAGATAGATCTTGTGAAAACCTTGGAATTGGCCGAATTTTCAAGCCCGTCCTTTGAAACGGACAAGGGGCTTTACCTGATCTCGTCGGAGATTGCAGAAAAACGCGCGGAGGATTATATAAACGAGATTGTTTTTTCGCAAATCGGCATAAAACCGCTGTCTACCGACATAAAAATAGATTGGACGTTAACAGAACCCGTAATAGAAAGTATAACCGTTTCACTTTCGCACGAGGATGTATCATTTGCAGAGGAAACGAAAAAATATCTTTCGGATGTTTTGGGTGGAGAGGTGAATGTAATTGAGAGATGAAAAGCTGTTATCGGTCAAAAAATTGCTCGGCAAAAAGGGGATGGGATTTGCCGCCTTGGGTCTTGTCGTCGGGATACTGCTTCTCTTGATGCCCGTGGGCGAAAAAGAAAATTCCCAAAGGATAGAAAACGGAGAACAGATGTCGTCTGAGAGCTATACCGCCTTGCTCGAAGAAAAAGCCGTCAGTCTGATAAAAGACATTGACGGTGTCGGCGACTGCAAGGTTTTTATAACGTTAGAGCGTGGCTTTCGCTACGTTTATGCGACAGATCAACACGTAAGAGAAGACGTTTCGGCAAAGGAGACAAATAAAACCATTGTTCTCGCCAACAACAATGGCGGCGAAAAACCAATACTTATCGAAGAAACGATGCCTGTCGTTGCGGGGGTTGCCGTCGTTTGCGAAGGCGCTTCTTATGAAACACAATATAGGATAATCGAAACCATGTGTGCGCTTTTTGATATAAAAAGCAACAGAATAACCGTTCAAAGCTAAAATATACATAAACACGGAGGCAAATATGGATTTGAAACCCAAGCTTAACGAAATCAAAGAGAAAATCAAAAGCGTCGATTGGAAGAATATGATAACCACAAAGGCGTTCATCACCGTGGGATGCGTAATGCTTGTCTGCGCCGCTGTGCTTGTCAGCACTCTCGTTAACCGTGACGTCGAAACAACGGGCGGTGAAGAAAATCGCGTTCTCGGAAACACATTGCTTGTCGATGCGAGCGTTGACGATACCGAAGCCAACGCGGATGCCGAACTTAATGCAAACCCCGAAACGGCAGAGGATTTTTTCGCAATGGCGATAATCAACCGCACCCAAGTCCGCGATTCCGCGCTCGAGGTTCTTCGCGAGATCGCATCTAATCCCGATACTTTGCCCGATGCAAAGGAAGACGCGCTTTCTTCAATCTCGAAGATAGCCGATGAAATGAGTGCGGAAGCAAATATCGAAACGCTTGTCAGAGCAAAGGGTATTGCCGATTGTGTTGCCGTTATCAGCGGCGACAGTTGTTCGGTAGTTGTCAACAAAACGGGTCTTAATCCCGACGATCTGACACAGATCACCGATATCGTATTCGAACAAACAGGAATAAAAACCCAAAATATCACGGTTGTCGAAGCAAAATAAAATAAAAAAGCCATTCGCAAGGCGAATGGCTTTTTGTTATTAATTATTAGAGAGAGCTGTTACCTGCGAGAACGCCGTTGAAGCTGTTCTTCATCTGTTTGCCGTAAACGGTTTTGCCGCTTGCGTAGGTGATGTAGGGAACTGCAACGATGTTGTCATCAAGGTTGTTCTTTCTGTCGAGACGTACAACCGATGCATAGAAGGTGAAGGTTTCGTATTCGGAGAAGTCTTTGCCTTCGACGTATTCTACGATAGTGCGAGCTTCGACGTTGACAACGTATTGTGCAATTGCGGAGTTGGTTGTGTAATCAAGGTCGAGAGCGTTGTCGCCGAGACGGTATTCAGAGATGAGGAGGAAGCCGAGTCCGGTAACTTCGCCGTAACCGAATACCTTGTTGTAGGTAGCGCCGAAGCGGATACCGTAAAGGCTTTCGTTTGCTTTCGCGCCGAGCGAAACAACGGGTTCAGCCAAGGTGTAGAATTCGATAGTGGGGTTCGAACCGATGGTTTTGTTTTCGAGATCGATGTTATTGAATTCGAGAAGCATGCCGGGTTGAACTGCCATAAGAGCGTTTCTGTTAGCTTCGGTAACGCCGTCGGTTTCGCTGTCATCCCAGTGAACTGCGATGAGGATTTCATCATCAGCGAGAGTGCGGTTAACAGTGCAACCGGATTCGGTCGGGAATATGAGTTCGGTAACGACGTAAGCGTCAAGTTCTTCGTCGTATTTAGCGATAGCGTTTGCAGTCCAGGTTACGTTTGCAGTGGAGTTGGAAACGGTGCCGAAATCGGGAGTAAAGATCTGTGCCGCGCCTGCAACGATCGAGGTGTTGAAGCCGGTGATGAATACCGATTGATCGGGAACTGCGACGGTTTCGGTTTCAAAATAGATATCAAAGGAGATGGTTCCTGTTTCTGTATCGAATACGTACAAGGTACCGTTATGGGTGCGGCTGCTTGTGGTGAGCTTAAGTGTGGTGCTGGTGGTGAATTCTGCTTCGTCGGTCGGGGTGATAGAGAAGTAGAGGTCATATTTGAAGCCGATGTTCAACGCTTCAAAGGTGGTGTTATTATACTCGGTAACGGTAGTACCTGTGATGGTGTAC
>JAZRLT010000171.1:0-4142 GCA_045646995.1 Eubacteriales bacterium
AGAAATAATGAATACCGTAGGCTATGACGTTGCTATCCCCGGAAATCATGAATTCGACTATACCGTCCCGAGGTTTTTGGAGCTTGCCGAAGCCGCGGAATATCAATATATCTGCGCTAACTTGATTCATATCCCGACCGCAAGTGAGGTACTGCCCCCTTACGTTATCAAGGAAGCGGACGGATTGAAGATAGCGTTCGTCGGTATAGCTACTCCCGAAACCTATACTAAATCCACTCCTACTTATTTCAAGGACGAATACGGTAATTTTATTTATTCGTTTTCGGATAGATTTACGGAGTATACCTTTATCGAAACGATTAATAATGCCGCTGAAAACGCTCGAAATGACGGCGCCGACGTTGTTGTCGCCGTTGGTCATTTGGGCGTTTCGGGTGTTGCCGACGGTTGGAAATCGACTGACGTCATTTCAGAAATAAGCGGTGTTGACGCCTTTATCGACGGGCACTCCCACGAGGTATTCGATTCCGAAATGCGTACCGATAAGGATGGGGAAGCGGTGCTTCACGTCTCTACGGGCACGAAGCTTGAATACTTCGGCGAAATGAGAATTTCTCCCGACGGCGAAATTACCGCTTTGCTTATCGACCCCGATACGATTGACGTTGAAAATATGTCCGATTCCGCGAAGGACGCTTATAATACCGTTAAGGCTATCGTTGACGGATATAACGAAGAATTTAATTATCTTTACGAGGTTATCGGTTCCTCCGAGGTCAACCTTACCGATTCCGACGAAAACGGTGACCGTATCGTGCGTAATGCCGAAACAAACCTCGCGAATTTCGTTACCGATGCCTACGTTGCCGTTACGGGCGCCGATATAGCTATGGTCAACGGCGGCGGTGTACGTGCTTCTGTTCCTGTCGGTACGGTAAACCGTAAAACGATTATGGATATAAACCCTTGGAATAACGAAATGTGCGTTATCGAGGTAAGCGGAAAAGCGATAGTTGATGCGCTCGAATACGGAGTTAACGCTGTTCCTGAGGAATTCGGAAGCTTTACCCACGTTTCGGGAATAACCTTTGAGGTTCATTCATATATTGAATCTCCCGTTGTTACCGATTCGCTCGGCGATTTTGTAAGCGTTTCCGCGGATTCCGAAAGACGTGTTCGAAACGTTAAGGTCGGAGGCGAAAATATCGACCCCGATAAGCTTTATACCGTCGCGGGTTCGAAATATATGCTTCAGTTAAGCGGATTTACGATGTTCTCTGATGCAAGACTCGTTACCGACGACCTTCCTACCGATACCGAGGTGCTTTTAGAGTATTTCACCGAATATCTGGACGGCGTTATCCCTGAATCGCTCTACGGAGACCCCAACGGTGACGGACGAATAGTTATCTTTAACGAGGAAATCTCCGAGGGCGATATTAACTCCGACGGTAAGATAGATATTACGGACTATATTCTTATAAAAAACGTTTACTTCGAAAAATACATTCCGAATAAGAACGAACGCGCGCTTTCCGACGTGAATGACGACGGTAAGATAAACGTTTTTGATATGATTTTAGTAAAACAGATATATTTTGCAGCGTAAAGTGCGTAAAACGAAAAGGAGAAAAAATGAAAAAAATCGTATTGCTTCCGTTGGACGAAAGACCTTGTAATTATATATATCCCCAACGTATATTCAATAACGGGGATATTAAGATAACTGTTCCCGATATGAGTATTATGGGCGACAAAAAGACACCCGCAGACCACGAAGGGATAGTTAAGTTTTTGTTGGAGGAAACGAAAGACGCTTACGGCCTTGTTGTTTCGATCGATACTCTTCTTTACGGCGGTATCGTACCGAGCAGATTACATTATTTTTCGGTAGAGGAGCTTAAGGAACGTCTTTCCGTTATCAGAAAAATAAAAGAGAATAACCCCGATATCATCATTTACGCCTTTAATTTGATTATGAGATGTCCGCAATATTCAAACTCGGACGAAGAGCCCGATTATTACGATTATTGCGGCTTGGAGATTTTCAAATACGGATATTTTAACCATAAAAAAGAGTTGGGCGTTATATCCGACGAGGAATTAAAGACGTTTAATGAATTGAAGGTTCCCGAAAAAGAGTTGAAGGATTTTCTTACAAGACGCGAAATAAATTGCGCCTTGAATATCGAAACGCTTGATCTTATTGAGGAAAAAGTCATAGACTTTTTGATCATCCCTCAGGACGATTCCAGCGAATTCGGTTGGACGGCGATAGACCAAAGAAAAATCAGCAAAATAATCAGCCGAAAAAATCTTCAGCTTTCGGCGTATATGTATCCCGGCGCCGATGAGGTTGCAAACACTCTGCTTTCTAAATTGGTTTTAAAAATCGAGAAGAAGAGACCGCTGTTTTACGTTAAATACAACAGCGTCAATGCGCCTAAAACGATTCCCTTCTTGGAAGACAGACATTTGGATTTGACGGTGACCTACCAAATTATTGCCGCGGGCGGACTCATCACTCAAAACCTGAGCGAAGCGGATATCGTTTTGTTTGTTAACGCAAACGGAATAGCTATGATGGAAGAAGCGACCCTTGACCATAAATGCGACAGAGGAATGACTACGTTCAGAAATATGCCGGAATTTATGGAATGTATGGATTATTGCGTAAATGACCTGAATAAAAGGGTGGCTGTTGCCGACGTGGCTACGATAAACGGCTCTGATTTCGAGCTTATCGCTATGATGCAGCAAAAGGATCTGCTTCTTAAAGTGGCTTCTTATGCGGGTTGGAATACCTCGAGCAATACCCTCGGAACCTGTATTCCTCACGCTGTCGTGAACTATCTTTACGGAAATACAAAGGCTCATTTCGATTTCCTGATTTCCCGATATATCGAGGATTTTGCGTATATGACTTTTGTCAGAGAGAAGATTGCGGAAACCCTCGAAAGCAGGGGTATGTGCTACGAGCTGGTTGACGGAAAACGCGGCGTGATCGCTCGGGAGGTTAAAGCCGAAATCGAAGAATTTATAAAAGTCTATCTCGAATCGATCAAAGATAATTACGTTATAAATGATTGCTATATGCCTTGGTCGAGAATGTTCGAGGTTGGAATTGTAGCAAGCTATAAATAAATCGAATGATAAAAAATGCGAGACGCCCGAAAAGGGGCTTCTCATAAGGAAGTTTGATTTCTCCTTGTAGGGACCGGCATTCCCGACGGTCCAAAAAGGCATAATTGCGCCGCAGAAGACAAAGATTAACCCCGACAGATTTTTAATGGTCTGTCGGGGTTCTATTTATCTTTTTTTTGATTTGTCGAGTTTCAAATTCTTTTATTAGAGATGCCAATCCAACTCTCATATCCGCGACAAAAAACAACACTTTATCGTTAGCACCGTAAACGGTCAATTGATTTAATGAATATGTATAACTTGCAATTTCATCATATGAAATTTCCGTTTTTTTATTTAACCTATGAACAATTATGCTGGTCCTTGTTATTACTTCGTAATCAGCAAGACATATCCAAAATATAAGAGCTGGAAGTCCCACTGTAAATAAACAACTGATTGCATATGCAATCCAACCAGACAAATCCAATTCGGATTCTGAAAAAATAAAGAATAATGCAATAATAATCGATGTAAGAAAAAGGCTTACCATAGTGACAAAGGAAACCGCCATTCTTCTTTTGGGAGCATGAGTTCTTGTGATGTATCCGTCCTCTTGTTGCTCTTTTTTTGAAGTTGAATAAAAAAGATATTCAAGCAAAAAGGAAAAAGAAAATAATAGAACGACCGCTATTAAAAATATCCAACCCATAAAAACCCCCGTTCCGCTTTATCGCAAGTTTTGCCTTTGTATTACAAAGGCACAGGGCAATGCCCATACCCATTTTATTATAACATATCAGTCGATATCATTCAAGTTGTATTCCGACTTTGTCGGAGTGATATTATTGCAAAGCAATAGTGTTATTGAAGCCTATCGGCTTCAGTGTTATTTTATTCGCTCTAAAATGCCGAAAGCAATATAACTATGCGAAGCATAATATCACTGCGTAGCAATATCACTCGCTGAATGTAATTCGGCGAATAAAACTGCGAGACTTCCTTATGGGAAGTCTTGCAACGGCGTTCTTTTTATATTAAAAAGTTTTTGAGGTTAT
>JAZRLT010000172.1:0-25201 GCA_045646995.1 Eubacteriales bacterium
GACAGACAGCCCGAATTTACTCAGATCGATATGGAAATGAGCTTCGTTGATACCGACGACGTACTCGCGGTCGGCGAAGGTCTCGTTAAGCATATTTTCAAGGATTGTATGGGAATCGACGTTCCCACTCCTCTCCCCAGATATACCTATCGCGAATGTATGGAGCGCTTCGGCTCGGATAAGCCCGATCTTCGCTTCGGTATGGAGATCGTTAATATCTCTGACGCGGTTAAGAATTGCTCCTTCCCCGTTTTCGCCTCTGCGGTTGAAGCAGGCGGAAGCGTTCGTGCGATAAATCTTAAGGGCTATGCCGACAAGATGTCCCGTAAGGATATCGATAAGCTCGGCGAATACGCTAAGGGCTGCGGCGCAAAGGGCTTGGCTTGGGCGAAGAATGCCGACGCAGTAAGCGGCTCCTTCCTCAAGCACGTTACCGAGGACGAATTGAACGCTATTTTCGCTGCGGCTGATTGCGAAAAGGGCGACGTTATCCTTATTCTTGCCGATAACGATAACAATAAGGTTCTCACTCAGCTCGGTCAGCTCCGTGTCGAAGCGGCTAACCGTCTCGGTGTTGAAAGAAGCGGATTTAACTTCCTTTGGGTCGTTGAAATGCCCTTCTTCGAATATGATTACGAATCCGGCGAATGGGTTGCTATGCACCATCCCTTCACCTCGCCCCTTGATGAATGCGTTCAGTATCTTGACAACGATAAGGGTAAGGTACGCGCGAAGGCTTACGACCTTGTTCTTAACGGCGTCGAGCTTTCGAGCGGATCTATAAGAATTACCGATCCCGCTCTTCAGGCGAAGATCTTCGAGCTTTTGGGTCTTTCCAAGGAAGAGGCGCAGGTTAAGTTCGGCTATCTCCTTGAGGCGTTCCGCTACGGCGCACCTCCTCACGGCGGTATGGGTATCGGTCTCGACCGACTCGTTATGCAGATGGTCGGCGCAACGAGCCTCCGCGACGTCGTTGCGTTCCCCAAGATGCAAAATGCCAAGGAGCTTATGACCGACTGTCCTGCGGAAGTCCCCGCAGAAGCTATCGCTGAGCTTGGAATCAGCATAATCAAAGAAGAAAAATCCGAAAAATCCGAATAAATTGAATCGGCGGTTTCCTTTTCAGAAAAGGGGGAACTGCCAATTCTCTTGAATGAAGAGGTATAAATTAATGGTAGAAATTACAGATCTCCGTAAAAGCTACGGCGATAAGCGCGCCGTTGACGGAATATCGTTTACTGTTGCGGAAGGCGAAATTTTGGGCTTTCTCGGACCGAACGGTGCGGGTAAGAGTACTACGCTTAATATGATAACCGGTTATCTTTCCGCGGATAGCGGTACCGTAAAAATCGACGGGACCGATATTCTCGAGGAACCGCTCAAGGCGAAAAAGGATATCGGATTCCTTCCCGAAATTCCTCCGCTTTATCTCGAAATGACCGTTTTGGAATATCTTAACTTCGCCTACGACCTTAAGGGCTGTAAGCTTCCCCGTAAGCAGCATCTCAAGGAGATCTGCGAGGTTGTTAAGATCTGGGACGTTTCCCACCGTCTTATAAAAAACCTTTCCAAGGGCTACCGCCAGAGAGTAGGTATTGCTCAGGCGCTTATAGGTAACCCCAAGGTTCTTATTTTCGACGAGCCTACTATCGGTCTCGACCCCCGTCAGATAATCGAAATCCGTAACCTTATAAAAATGCTCGGACGTGAGCATACGATCATTCTCTCTACTCATATTCTTCCCGAGGTTCAGGCGGTTTGCGATAAGATAGTCGTTATCAATAAGGGTAAGATCGTTGCGAACGAAAAGACCGAAGACCTTATCAACGCGGTTGACGGCTCGAGAAAGCTCGTTGCGAAAATCGTAGGTCCCGAGGAAGAGGTTTTAAAGACCATCCGCGCGGTCGGAGGCGTAAAGACTGCCGATGTTATCGGTAAGCGCGATACCGACAGCGTAAGCTATCTTATCGAATCTCAGGACAGGGTCGATATCCGTAAATCCTTGTTCTATGCTCTTGCGGGTAAAAATTGGCCTCTTATAGGTCTCGAGGGCGTTGAATTAAGCCTTGAGGATATCTTTATACGACTTGTCGGTAAAGAAAAGGAAAAAGAAAAAGATATTAAAAAGTCGAAAAGGAGTGCGAAATAATGTTTGCTATATATTCACGTGAATTAAAATCGTATTTCCTTACGCCTATCGGCTATATCTTTTGCGGTATGTTTCTCGTTGTTTCGGGTCTTGCCTTTGCTCAATGTACCCTTTACGCGCAAAGCACGGGAAGCATCGGTGAATACTTTATTTGGATGATGGTCGTATTTGCGATTCTTCTTCCTCTTCTTACTATGAAGCTTTTCGCCGACGACAAGCGTAACCGTACCGACCAAATTCTTTTGACCTCTCCCGTTTCTATCGTAGGTATAGTTATGGGTAAGTATCTCGCGGCGATAACCGTTTTCGGTGCGACCTTTATCGTAAATTCCTTTAACTTCGTTCTTCTTTTCCGCTTCGGTACTCCGAACGTTGTTTCCATTCTTACCAATATTTTGGGTATCTTCCTTCTCGGCGCGGCATTTATCGCTATCGGTATTTTCCTTTCGTCTCTTACCGAAAATCAGCTTATCGCCGCCGTTTCCGCAATGGGCGTTAACGCTGCAATGCTTCTTATAAGCCTTCTTGCCGGCGAGATCAACAATACCTTTTTCCGTACGATTCTTAAGGCATTCTCTGTAATCGACCGTTTCGTTCCCTTTACTAACCAGATGCTTGACGTCTCGGCTATCGTTTATTACGTAAGCCTTGCCGCAATCGGAATATTCCTTACCGTCCGCGTTATCGAAAAACGCAGATGGGCTTAAGAAAGGCGGTGCACAATAATGAACTCCAATAACAACACCGCTCCCAAGAAGGATCGCAGACGCTATAAATACGGCTCTATCTCCGTTGCTTTTACCGTAGTTTTCGTAGCGCTTGTAATCGTTCTTAACCTTGTTTTCTCCTCGCTTTCTCTTTCGGGCTCGCTTACCGTTGACCTTACCCAAGAGGATTTCACCTCGGTCAGCGACGAAACCGTAAAGATTCTTGAATCTCTCGGAAAAGACCTCGATATTACTATATACTTTATGGCGGCTCGCGATAATTTCGACCTCGAAGCCAATATGTATAACGGTATTAATATTACGGGTATTATCCGCGACCTTGCCGAAAACTTCGAAAAGACCTTCGACGGAAGCGGCGACCGCGGTATCATCCGTGTCGAATATAAGGAGCTTAATAAGGACCCTGAATTCGAGAAAAAATATTACGACGAATCCACTACCAAGCTTTCCGCAACGAGCGTTATTATTCAGGGTAAGCATCACTTCCGCGTGCTCGACCTTAAGGCGTTCTTTATAACCGATGAGGAGGGTGCTTACCATTCCTTTAACGGTGAATATCGCTTCACTGCGGCTATGCTCCAGAGCTCTATCAAGGAGCCCAAGGTCGTTTCGATAACCTACGGCCACGGCGAGCCCATTAAGGCTGACGGTACTATCGCAACCGATTCGAATATTCTCGGTCTTACCTCACTTCTCTCCGAGGCGGGCTTTGAGATCAAGCTCGTAAACCTTCCTCAGGATAATATCGATCCCCGTACCGAAATTCTTATAACCTATGATCCCGTTACTGATTTTTCCTATGACGAGATCTCTAAATTGACTAAATATCTCAATGAAAGAAAGGCGTTCCTTTGCTTCGTTGACTCGGATACTCCCGCGCTTTCCCACCTTCAGGATTTCTTGAGCGATAACTGGGGTATCAACTATAAGGCTAATTACCGCGTTACCGATGAACAGCACTCGCTCGAGGCGAAGTCGCATATCATCAACGCTACCTATCCCGCTATCGACGCCGAAACACAAAGCGGCTCGGCTTCCTATCAGATAAGAAAGACCATAAGCGATATTGAGGGCGGTATTAACATCGCTCTTCCCGAGAGCGTTGAGCTTGAAATCAAGACTCAGAACACTCAGGATAATTTCAGTATCGAAAAGGTGCTCACTACCTACTCCACCGCGGTGTCCAAGAACGCTGACGTTAAGGGTACCGAGGGAGAAATGCCCTTGATGCTTCTCTCGACGAAGTTTGGCTACGGCGAAAATAACGTTTCGGAATATTCCTACGTTATGCTTGTCGGCAGTACCGAATTCGCCGACCCCGTTCATCTTCTTACCGCTACCGGCAACCGCCGCGTTATGCTTTCCGCAGCGAGAGTATTCTCCTCGAAGAGCGTAGCTCCCGATATCGACGCGAAGGAATTCCGATCCACCGCGCTCGAAATCGAAACCGGCACAGCTAATCTTCTTACCATTCTTATTTGTACGGTGGTTCCCGGCGCTATTCTTATTATGGGCTTGGTAATGTTCTATTTAAGAAGACACTTATAATCCAAAAGGACTGTTTAGATGAAAAAACAAATTATAACCGTTGTGTCGTTTGCGTTAGCCGCGGTTTTGCTTTTCGTTACTTATATAGCGTTCCTTAAGGACGACGGAATAGAAGAGGTCGCCGACCCCTTCTACGTTCTTACGCCCGAAGCGGAGCATGCACTTAAAAATCTCGACGAGGAAGCGACGCTTTATCTTCGCGGATACGACTCCGCCGACGATTATTGGACGATAGTAAAGCGATTTGCCGACGCGATGAGCGATGCCGGAAGGGTCGACGTTGAAACCGACGTTGAAAGCGGCTCGAAGTGCGTCGAGATCGAATACGACGGCAAAACCACGAAGGTGGAATTTGATTCGCTCTTCAAGACCCTTTACGACGGAACACGTTACGCCTTCGACGGCGAGTCTGTTCTCGTAAACGGAATTCTTCTCCTTGCGAATAAGGGCACCATAACTCTCGAGCTTCGCGCGCTTAGCGGATATGATACCGACGGCCATCAGGTCACCGCGCAGGGAAACCCCTTTATGTTCCCCGCGTTGGACAGAAGCCGAATCGAATATCTTACAATTAACAACGAGCACGGCAAGTATTCTATTTATCAGCACGAAGAAAAGTTCTATTTTGACGCTTCTCAGGCGGTAGCATACGACGAAGAAATGTTCGCCCAGCTTACTACCAACTGCCGTTACGTCGTTACCCAAGGAAAGATGAAGCTTCCCGAGGGACGTAAATGGACTGATTACGGACTTGACGTAGAAAAACCCGCCACCGCGAACTATACTATTATGACCACAACCGATAAGGACGGTATTTACTATCTCCATTCCGTTTATATCGGCTCGCTCGCGTCGAGCGGTACCCACTACTATTCGAGATACGTAGGCGGTATGTATAAGGATAACGGAGACGACAAGGACGCAACTCTTCTCCATAATCTAACTAACGAATTCGTTTATCTTATGCCCGTCTCTGCGGTTGACGATTCCATCGCACTGCCTCAGACGGATATGATGAAGCCGACTATTATGACGGCTATAACCGATACCAATGCGCTTTTCAGCATTCAGGATATCAGAATCGATTACTATAACGAGGGTATAAACGCTGTTGCAAAGAATATGCGCGATTTCAACGCCGCGCCCAATTTAAGCGTTATCGACCAAACCTCGCTTACCAAGATAATTTCGGATAAAAAGAAGGTCGACGATTACAGCGGCTATTCCAACGGATGGCAAAACCATTTGGAAGCGTTTGCGGGCTTTACAAGCTCCGACGGAAAGGCTACCTACCTTGAGGCGGCGATTGCGAGAACCGCTCCCAACGGCGAATATTCGATAAACTTCGGTATGGTCCGCGATGAGGCAAACGGCGCTTATCTTCCCGCAAAGGTTACTGTCGATATCTCTTACGACGGTATCAACTGGCATTCCAAGGAGGATATCACCGTTCATCCCGAGCAGAGTGATAAATCCATCAAGCGTTACAGCGCATCCTTTACTGACAGCAGAACCGTTAAGTATATACGCATCGGATTTGACGTGCCTCAAAAGGCGAAGACCTACGTTGTTTTCGACGAAATAAGAATTTATGCCGACGGTGACGACGCCCAGCCTGCTGCGGCTATCGGCGGTACTTGGAAGCTTATTTCGCCTAATCAATATCTCCCTGACGGAAGAAACTTTACCTATCTCGATATGACCAACTTTAACGACTTCGTTCAAAGCGTTGCGGCGCTCGAGGGCGAGAAGGTCGTTGCCTGCGGATTTTCGGATAACGGTAATGCGGTAGAATCGCTCCTTAAAAAGGACATTCTCGAAAAGTACGGTCTTGCGAGCCCCGCGAGACATTACGGATATACCTATGACGGCATAGTATGCGACGTTTACGTATCCGCTCCCGATGAAAACGGTAAATATTACGCTTACTCGACCTATTCGGGCGAGGTAGAGGGTGAATATATGGTTGCAACGACCGACGTTATCGTCGAGCTTTCGACAGATACCGTAAAGTGGTTGTCTTGGGATTTCGTTGAATTCCTCGACCATTCTCTCCTTTCGATGTACCTCGTTGATATTACCGAAATGGAGCTTACCTTCGGCGGCAAGGAATACGCCTTCGACCTCGTCGTTAAGGATTCCAACCTCACCGAGGTTATCTACGACGGTAAAAAGATCGAAGACGTTCAAAGCTTTAAATATGTTTACCAGACTATTCTGAGTATTCAGATGCACGACGAGTATATCCCCTCGGAGGGCGCCGACGAGCCTACCGAATATTTGCGTATTAAGGTTCATACCGAATCGCATTCTCCCGAATTCGTCTTCTATCGCGTTTCGGCTACGAGATGTTACTTCACGGTTGACGGCTCGGGAAGCTATTATGCTCTCATCGAAGACGTTGACGACGTTATAGAAGACGCTCTTACCTTCGTTTCGGGCGGTAAGGTAGAAAAGCGTTAATATGATTAAAAGATTAATTTCGATTCTTCTTGCCGTTTTCTCTGTTTTTCTTTTCGGCTGCTCTGATGAAACAGTGATAGATAATACGGAAACGGCAAGAGATCTTAATGCTTATGCCGAGGCTGTAAATAAGGAAAGCCGTGTCGACGGAGAATATTTCCTTTCTATAACCTTCGGAGAAGGCGCGGTGCTGTACCACGCCGACGGCGATATCGCTTGGAATATCGGAACGAAAACGGCTTACGCCGAATTCGGTCAGACCTATCTCGGCGATTCGAGCGTTATGAAGAACTATATTTCGGGCGGTAAGGTAATAAGCGTTGACGACGGTGAGAAAAGCGAGTCGACGCGTGACGAAAACGAGCTTTTTGCGAAGTTTCCTTACGCCAAGATATTACTTCACGACGAAAAGTGCGGAAATATTTCGATAAGTGAATCGGCGATCGGAACGGCTTATGAATTTACCCGTACCGATACGAAGGAGATTTTTTCGCGTCTTATCGGCGAGGATATTTTCGATCTCGTTTTTTCGATAAAAAATCCTCAAAGGGATAAAACTCAGTATAAGGATACGAAATGTGTTTATACTGTTAAGGACGGGAAGATCGTTTCTTGCCGTTATGAATTCGACGTAAAGCTGTTCGATACTCCCGCATATATTCCCAATTATGAACAGCCCGAAGAGGAATACACGATAGATTTGCATATAAGTGCGAAAATCACGTATAATTCTTTCGGAGACGACGTCGTTATTAAGGAGTATACCGAGGAAAGCTCGGATAGCTCCGAAGAAAGCTTATAATTAATATGATGGGGTGCTGTGTGAAATTTTTAACGCACGGCTGAGAATATACCCAATGAACCTGATGCGGATAATGCCGCCGTAGGGAGATATGACAAGCGAACGTTTCAAGCGCGCCTGACGTTCGCAGGCTTGTCGTTTTTGTCTTTTCGGTTTCTTTGTCCGCGTGGGTAAGAAAGGATTTATTATGAATGACAAAAACATCAAAGCCTCTCTCCACGCGCTAACAGAAGCGGCGATAATGATTGCACTTGCAACCGTTTTCTCGCTTCTTCGTTTTCCTCCGTTCCGTATTGACCTTTGGGGCAACGGCGGAGCGGTCGATTTCGTTATGGTACCGCTTATTATCCTCGGATGGAGAAGAGGTCTTAAGTGGGCTGTTCCCGCAGGACTTGCCTTCGGACTTATCGATTGCCTTATCGGCGGTAGCTTTGGATACGGCGTTCTTTCGGTGCTGTTCGACTACGTTGTCGCATTCGGCGCGGTGGGCTTGGCGGGACTCTTCAAGGATAAGAAATACGGACTCGTTTTGGGTACGTTGGTTGCATCGCTTGCGCGATTCGTGTCGCATTTTATCTCGGGAATAACGATATGGCGTCTTGCCGTCGGCGACGAGGTTGAATTGTTCGGACACGTTTTCGGCGGAGACACCGCGGTATTGTATTCGCTTCTTTATAACGGAAGCTATATGCTCGGAAATATGATAATCGCGCTTTTGGTAGTGAGTATACTTAATTATCCCCTTAAAAAGATCAAAAAATAACTCGGAGCTGATTTAATTGTACGGATATTTCGATTATCTTATATTTATGTTGCCTGCGCTCTTACTCGGATTGGGCGCGCAGTATCTCGTAAAATCGAGATTTGAAAAATTCTCGAGGCTCGCTTCTAAGCGCGGTATTACCGGCGCCGAGGCGGCGAGAATGGTCCTTCGCGCGGGAAACGTAAATAACGTGTCGATAGGTAGGGTTTCGGGAAGCCTCAGCGACCATTACGACCCTCGTAATAATTCAATATCGCTTTCGGAGCCCGTGTACGGAAGTACAAGCGTTGCCGCGATAGGCGTTGCCGCTCACGAGGCGGGTCACGCGTTGCAGTACGCTTACGGCTATGCACCGATGAAAATGCGTGCCGCTATAATTCCGGTATGTAACCTCGGCTCGATGCTCGGACCGATTATGATAATCGCGGGAGCGGTGCTGTCCTATTCCGCCGCGGCGATGGTACAGCTCGGTACGATGATATATTTCGCGGGAATAATTCTCTTTTCCGCCGTTGCGTTGTTCCAGCTCGTAACGCTTCCGGTTGAACTCGACGCAAGCAAGCGTGCTCTCGTCGCGCTTACGAATACAGGAGTGCTCGATAAGGAAGAGCTTTCTGGCGCGAAAAAGGTTCTTACCGCGGCGGCGATGACGTATATCGCGGCGCTCGTGACATCTATAATGCAGATAATTTATTACGCCTCGCGCGTAAAGCCCCGACGTTAACCGCTATCGATTGAGCCTTTTAAAAACGGCTTATACAAGATATTGAAAATATCAAAAATATGCCAAAAATCTTGAAAAACTCTTGATTTTTCGATTTTTGTATGGTATAATCAACCGATAAAACTCGGGCGGTCCTCTGCAGCTCAGCACGAACGCTTGAAGAAAAACGGAGGTAAACGCTTTGGATATCATTAAGGCATTTACAAATGAGCAACTTAAAACCGAGATCCCCGAATTTCACGTAGGTGACACCGTTAAGGTTCATCAGAGAATCGTCGAGGGTCAGAGAGTCAGAACCCAGATTTTTGAAGGAACGGTCATCGCCAGAAAGAACGGCGGTATTTCCGAGACCTTCACCGTAAGACGTGTTTCCTACGGCGTAGGCACCGAAAAGACCTTCCCCATTCACTCCCCCAACGTTCAGGCTGTTGAAGTAGTAAGATACGGTAAGGTTCGCCGTGCGAAGCTTTACTATTTGCGTGACAGGGTTGGTAAAAACGCTAAGGTCAAGGAAAAAATCTAATGAGACTCTTTGGTGTCTGCGTTTTTTCGCAGACACCTTTGCTTTTTTAACGATTATTGATTAATGGTGATAATATGAACGAATTTGAACCCAAGGAATACCTTCCCGAAGAGCCGGTTTCGCTTGACGAAGAGCCTTCGGCAGAAACCGAAGCCGTCGATAACGAGACTGCCGTTACCCCCGAGAAAAAAGTTTCCGAGAAAAAGTCGGGAATAGCGACCTTTTATGAATATCTCGAAACCTTTTGCTACGCCCTCGCGGTTATGATGGTTTTGTTTCTCTTCGTGTTCCGTTACGTTACCGTTGACGGAGATTCGATGAAGCATACGCTTCATAATGAGGATAAGCTTATTATTTCCAACCTTTTCTATACTCCCGAAACGGGCGATATAATTGTTATAAATCCCGAGGTCAACGGAAGCGATTCCAAGCCTATAATCAAGCGCGTTATCGCTACCGAGGGTCAAAAGGTTAGAATTGATTTTGCAAATTGGGCGGTATACGTTGACGGCGTAAAGCTTGACGAGCCGTATATCCAGCCTATGCGTCAAGAGGAAATGCTTCTTTGGGGCGATGACATCAAAATGATGAATACCAACGTTGAGGAGTTCAGAACCGAATTTACCGTCGGCGAGGGAAAGGTTTTCGTTATGGGAGATAACCGCAACCATTCCAAGGACAGCCGCGACCGTCAATACGGTCAGATGGGCGAAAACCGTATTCTCGGACGCGTTATAATAAGAATAACTCCCGATTTCGGATTTGTGGAGTAAACGGAGTAAATAATGGCTGATATAGTCTGGTATCCCGGGCATATGGCGAAGGCGAAGCGTCTTATTAAGGAAGCGCTTCCGAATATCGATATGGTTATCGAGCTTCTCGACGCACGCGCGCCGATCTCGAGCAAAAACCCCGATTTTAATAGTCTTTTCGGAAGCAAGCCCGTTCTTACGCTTCTTACGAAAAGCTCGCTCGCCGACCCGAATTCAACCAAATATTATGAAAACAAGCTTAAATCGACAGGACGCGAGGTTATCGCTATCGATTGTAAGGACGGAAAGGGAATTAAGAACATTAACGCCGGCATCCGCACTCTTATGAGCGAAAAGCTCGCCCGCGACGCGGCGAGAGGAATAAAAAGACCTATTCGCGCTATGGTCGTAGGCATAACCAACGTCGGGAAATCGACGCGTATTAATACTATCTGCGGTACTAAAAAGGTCGTCGCACAGGACCGACCCGGCGTTACCCGCCAAAATGCGCGTATCTCGGTTCCTTCTCTCGGGCTCGAGCTTACCGATACACCCGGTATCCTTTGGCATAAGTTCGACGACGAGCTCGTCGGCGTAAAGCTTGCCTGCCTCGGCTCGATAAAGGACGATATTTTAGATACGCTTGAGCTCTCCTGCCGTCTTTTAGGTATTATAAGAGTTCATTATTCGCGATGTATAACCGAGCGATTCGGCGTTGAGGTTTTAGAAGAAGACAGCGATTATGACCTTTTCGAAAAGATAGCGCGTAAGCGCGGATTCTTGCGTTCGGGCGGCGTTATCGACGAGGACAGAGCGGCGAGTGTTATTCTCGACGAGTTCCGCGCGGGTAAGATAGGAAGAATTACCCTCGACAGATGATTTTTGACTTGAGGTGACCTTATGGCGCTTGATTGGGGAATTGAAATATCCTTCCGTGTTGATGGCGAAACTATCGCTTGCGGATGTGACGAGGCGGGAAGAGGTCCGCTTGCGGGCCCCGTCGTTGCCGCGGCGGTAATACTCCCCGAGGGCCTCGTTATCGAAGGTCTTGACGATTCTAAAAAGCTGAGCGATAAAAAGCGCGAGGCACTCTACTATACGATATTGGAAAATTGTATCGATTACGGAATCGGCCACGCCGAGGTATACGAAATAGAAAAGTATAATATTCTTAACGCTTCTATGATCGCGATGAACCGCGCGGTTGATAAATTGAAGTTAAAGCCCGATCTCGTTTTGGCGGACGGTAATATCGTCCGCGGATTCAAGACCCGCGCCGTTCCCGTTATAAAGGGCGACGCGACCTGCCCCTCTATTGCTGCGGCTTCTATCCTCGCGAAGGTTACGAGGGATAGGCTTCTTGACGAGGAAGAAAAGCTTTATTCCGGCTACGGTCTCGGGAAGCATAAGGGTTATGGCACGAAGGCGCATCGAGAGGCTATTCTGTCGCTCGGAATGAGCCCGCTTCACCGTCCGAGCTTTCTTAAAAAGATTTGCGGTGGAAAATGATGAAGACCGCGAAGCAGATAGGAAATATAGGCGAGGATATCGCCGAGAAATATCTTAAAAAACATTTTTGGAGAATACTTTCGCGTAATTATGTAGCTCGCGGCGGGGAAATAGATATTATTGCCTACCGAAACGGAGTTCTCGCTTATTTCGAGGTTAAGGCACGCTCGAACGATAGCTTCGGACGTCCGTCGGATGCCGTTGATGCCGAAAAGATTTCTCATATAAAAACCGCCTCGCGAGACTTCGAGGCGACTTATTGCTCGGGCGGAAGAGTGCCCGTGTTTTATCCGTTAGGAATTGAAAAAAGACGTGCGATAAGAAAAAAGCGTATCGACGTTATCGAAATATATCTTTCACCCGATAAAAAATCGGGCAAAGTAAACCATATTAAGGATTGGGGAAACAGATTATGAAATTTGTAAGCACCCGTACCGCCAAGGAAAACCAATCGGGATTTCCGAGCGCGTACGTAATAAAAAACGGATTGGCTGCCGACGGCGGTCTTTACGTGCCCGAAACCATTCCCTCGCTTGACGAGGTTACCGTCTCGGCTCTCGCGAAGATGAGCTATACCGAGCGCGCGACCTATATTCTTTCGCTCTTCCTCGATGATTACAGCGATGACGAATTGCGTGCTGCTGCCGAAGCGGCTTACAGCGAAGCGAAGTTTAACGGTCCCGCCGCTCCTATTTCGAAGGTTGGCGGAAAATATTTCCTCGAGCTTTGGCACGGTCCGACAAGCGCGTTTAAGGATATGGCGCTTCAGATTATGCCCCACCTTCTTTCGCTTTCTTTAGGAAAAACGGGCGAGGAAAAGGACGCTTATATTCTCGTTGCGACGAGCGGTGATACGGGTAAAGCGGCTCTCGAGGGCTATTGCGATATCGATAGAGTCCGTATTCAGGTCTTCTATCCCGTTAACGGCGTTTCGAATATTCAGAAAAAGCAGATGGCATCCCAGAAGGGAAATAACGTCGAGGTCGTTTCGATAAACGGTAACTTTGACGATGCTCAGAGCGGTGTTAAGGCTATCTTTGCCGACGAAAACGCAAAGGCAAAGCTTTCCGAAAACGGATATTTCTTCTCGAGCGCGAACTCTATCAACTGGGGCAGACTCGCTCCCCAGATAGTTTATTACGTTTCGGCGTATTGTGATCTTCTTGCCGAGGGTGAGCTTAACTACGGCGACCTTCTCGACGTCACCGTACCTACGGGCAACTTCGGTAATATCCTCGCCGCTTATATCGCGAAAAAGATGGGACTTCCTCTCGGTAAGCTCGTTTGTGCTTCTAACTGTAACGATATTCTTACCGACTTTATAAATACCGGCGTTTACGACCGCCGCCGTGAATTCTTCACGACCGTTTCTCCCTCGATGGATATTCTTATTTCGAGTAACTTGGAGCGTCTCCTTTGGTTTACCGTCGGCGCGGAAAAGACCCGCGAATGTATGGAAAAGCTTTCCAAAGAGGGTATATACACGCTCGATAACGAGTCGATGGAAATTATCCGCCGCGATTTCGCGGGATATTCCTGCTCTGAGGACGAAACGAAAGCGACTATTTCGGAATTCTTCGGCGAATACGGCTATCTTTGCGATACCCATACCGCCGTTGCGGCAGGCGCGGCTAAGAAGTTCGAAAGCGAAAGCAAAAATAAGATGCTCGTCGTTTCGACCGCTTCTCCCTATAAGTTCGCTCCCGCAGTTCTTTCCGCTTTGGGCGAGAACGTTCCCGAGGACGATTTTGACGCACTCGATAAGCTTAACGCCGTAACTAAGGTTGCGGTTCCGAAGAATCTTGCGTCTCTCCGTGAGGCAGAGGTTCGCTTCACCAAGACTGTCGAGCCTGCGGAAATGATCAATACCTTGCTTTAAATGAAAAAGGCTGTCACAAGGTGACTTGCGACAGCCTTTTATTAGAATTGACGGGGCTTGAAGGTTGCACAAACCGTTTGAGAACAGTTTTTCGCCGTCGAAGGACCTACGGTTATCTGGGGCGCGGTGCAGTAATGAACGCCGTCGTGATAAGCACAATGCGAAACGCTGCAACTTATTCCTTGGATATGCTTGGGGACTTGGTTAAAAGATATTTGATTCATATTTTTTCGTTCCTTTCGTGTTTTTCTTCTTATATTGTTTCTTGTTCGGGAGAAAAAATACCTTTAAATTATTTTTGAGTTGGAGATATAGATGGCTGTTTTTACTATCGCCGATTTGCATCTTTCTCATTCGACGAATAAGCCGATGGATATTTTCGGCCCGAGATGGGAAAATCATACCGAGCGTTTGCGCGAGAATTGGCAATCGATAGTCAAACCTGAGGATACCGTAATAATTGCGGGCGATATTTCTTGGGGAATGCGCGTTGCCGACGCGCTCGCCGATTTGGAATTTGTCCATTCGCTTAACGGTAAAAAGATAATAGCCAAGGGCAACCACGACTATTGGTGGCAGACGATGAAGAAGCTTTACGAGTTTCGCGATCTAGTAGGCGCTACGAGTATCGATTTTCTTTTCAATAACGCTTACGTTGCCGAGGATTTTATAATCTGCGGTACGCGCGGCTGGTTTCCCGAGGCGAATTACGGCCCCGACGACGAGAAGATAGTTAACCGCGAGGCGGAAAGATTACGCACGTCTATTCTCGCGGGGTTAAAACTGAAGGAAGAAAATCCCGATAAGGAAATTATCGTATTTTTGCATTATCCCCCTGCTTACGGCTCGGTGAAATGCGAGCGTATATGCGAGGTTATCCACGAATACGGAATAAAGCGCGTTTTCTACGGCCATCTCCACGGCGCACAGAAAAGCCGTCTTTACCATCAGATCGCGGGCGCTCAGATGACTCTTGTTGCCGCGGATTGGTTGGATTTTAAACCGATGATAATTGAATAAAATCACCCGAAACGAGACTTCCTCATAGGAAGTCTCGCAGTTTTATATTCTGCGAGCTATATTGCTTTTTAAAAGAAGCTTTCAACTGCTTATTTTTAATACTTATGTTATTATTACAGTTTTTGTAAAAAATTCCGTCCTTATAGGTGAATGGCCATTCAATATAAAATCGTTGGCAGGAGGTATGTATGGATTGCGAAAGCCGTTCTTTGCTTTCCGACGAAGAAATAATCGATCTGTTCTTCGAACGAAATGAAAATGCAATAAATGAAACCGAGCTTAAATACAAAAGCTATCTTTTTGCCGTTGCTAACAACATCTTGTATAATGCCGAGGACAGCGAAGAATGCGTAAACGATGCTTACTTGCGTGCTTGGAACAGCATTCCGCCTGCACGGCCTGCCAAGTTGCGCGTCTTTTTGGCGAAAATAACGCGTAATCTTGCGTTGGATAAGTATGATAAGCTTAACGCTCAAAAGCGAATTCCGAGCGAGGCGTTGCTTTCATTTGACGAGCTCGAGGGCTTTGTTTCGGGTGAAAGCACCCCTGAATCCGAGCTTGAAAACAAGGCGATCGGCGAGGCGATAAGCGCGTATTTGAAAACTGTCTCGGACAAAAAGCTTTATATTTTCATCAGCCGCTATTTCTTTGCCGTTCCGATTGCCCAAATAGCCGAAAGGTTAAGCTGCAGTAAGGAATCGGTCAATAAACATATTGCCGAAATAAAAAAGGAATTGCGCAAAATATTTGAAAGCGAGGGTATTGATATATGAATAAATTTTTAAAATCGGTCGGAGAAATCGACGACGACCTGCTAGACCGCTATGAAAGCATCGAAAAGAATCTCGTTCCGAAGAAAAGAAGGAGTTCATTTTTGAAGATAGCAGTTATTGCGGCGTGCTTTTGCTTAATATTCGGCTCGCTGTTTGCGGTTTTGCATTTTGACGGTGAACCTGAGCTTCCGAACCACAGCGGAATTGCGAGCGACATAGAATCGAAGCCGTCAAAAACCGAAAGCGATTCGGGAGATGAATCTGATCGTGAGCAAAGCGAATTTGACGACAACATTTCAAACGCAGTATCTGACAACGAAAGCGTGAACAGCGAAACATCAGACAATGAAACGTCGAACGGCGAAACATCGAACGGCGAAACATCGACGCCGGACAATCCGCCTGTCGGGCATAATGTTATCCATAGTAACGAGCCGTTGTGGCTTAATCCGTCTGTTGCAAGCGGTTCGCAAGGCGGGGGCGGACAGTCAGCTGAGCCGGTTCCTTGGAAAGATCTGTTTAGTTACGGTATGACGGCGGTGGGCAGAGTTAAAGAGATTTTCCCCGACACTTACGCCAGAATAGGCGCAAGCCCCGCAGGGCTTCGATACCGAGTTGTCGTAATGGAGATAAGCGAAGCGGTATACGGCAAAAATCTGCCCGACGAGATCTACCTTATGATACCGAGCTATTTGGACGCAGAGGCTCTTTTGAACTACGACGAGATGCTTTTCGCGTTTAAACAAAAGGGGTTCGAGAACTACGTTCTTGCAAACGAAACCAAAAAGAGAGCCGAAGCATTTTCTATGATGTTTGAAACCGTGCCGGGTTTTCCGGAATTCTGCTTTGTTCCGTTTACCGACGGTGTTTTCGATATTTCGCTTTGGCGCGAAAAAGGTTTTAACCACTATTTTTACACCGAAGAATATATGTATGAATTCTTCACGAACAGCGAAGTATTCCCAGTTCAGATCGGGGATACGTTCGAACAGGCAAAAAAAACAATTCTGGATACTTACGCAGAACTCAGATATCCTCCGCTTGACCGAGTTTTGTATTCGAATGTATTCAATTTCGACGCCGCGAAGGAGATACTGGAGTATTGCAAGCCCTTCGAAAACGGCGTTTTCGCCCAAGAGGCGTACGTGCAGAGCACTTCGGCGATATTCTTTGAGCGCTATATTTACGGATTCGCCACGAATGAAATGATACGCATTTCCGACAAGAACGGCGACGTGACGTATTACGGCGAAGCCTTCACCGAGGATGAAATCAAAAAACTCCCGAACATTGCGGACTTTTTTGACAACTATGATATTTCGTCGCTTTCGCCCGAGCACACTGTAATAACCGAGAAGCACACAGTGGGCGATCCGAAGATCTCGGGAAATTATATTAAATACAACGGTACGGTGTATTCGGTCGCAAGGGTTGCTTGGAAAATAGTCGATGACAGAAATTGGTACTGCAATGACGATACCTATTTTCTTATTTCCGAGGACGGAAGTGCGACAGTCATTGACCGCGAGGAATTGCGAGAGCTTACGGGCGACGATGAATTTATAACGAATTTCGAATATAACGTGTATGAAGAAATTGAGGTATTTGAATAAACGAAAAAGCGGCTGCAAAGCCGCTTTTTCGTAATCAATATAAAGCCCCGACAGACTGTGTAAAATCTGTCGGGGTGTTTTGATTTATTTTTACAGAAGTCTAACAAAACCCGAGTGAAATCGTAAGATTTTAATCGAGAGCATTGACGATTTACCATCTGCCGGGAGGATTAGGTCTATCGGGAGGATTGCCGCCCTCGGGAGGTCTTACGGGTTTTCCGCCGGGACCGCCGCCGGGTCCCATACCGCCCGAGCCTCCGTAAAGGAGTCCGTCCATAGTGATTTCCGAAACCTCGGTCTCGCCGCAAACTATCTTGTAGGTCTTACCGTTTAAAATTTGCGGGGTGGTAACGACCGCCGTCTGGTATGCCTTGGCGGGAGTATAGGACACTATCTCCTTGCCGTTTTCGTCGCAAAGCTTAAAGGTGGTTTTTGCGGCTTGATTGCCTACGTTTAGGAATATAACGCCTTGATTTTCGGCGTTTGTAAAGCTTTGAGCCATTCCCGCGCTTCCGAGCGCGATCAAAACACCGCCCGTTACGGTTGCGCTTCCGTCGTAGTCAAACGAGCCGTTTCCGTTATTTGTCGGACCGCTGACCAAGGTTACACCGCCCGTCACCGAAATCGTGCCGTTCGAGTCGATGCCGTCGCCCGAGGCGTTTATTTCGGTCTGACCTCCCGAAATAATAATTTCGCCGATACCGTTCGAGAATCCGCCCATACCGGGACGTCCGCCTACCGAAGAGGAGTCGTTACCGCCTGCGGCATTAAGTCCGTCATCCGATGCGGTTATATTTATATTACCGCCCGAAATGAAGATTCGGCTCGATTCCAAACCCTCGTAACTCTTCGAAACGGTTATCTCGCCGCCCGAAACCGATAAATCGGTGTCGCCGTGGATTCCGTCGTCGCCCGAGGAAAGGATGAATTTGCCGTTGGTTATGCAAACCGTGTTGTTGGAATGGATACAGTCGTCTTTTGAGTTGATGTTGAAACTGCCGTTGTGGATAACGATATCCGAAGCCGCCTTGATGCCCTTGAAGGAATCGGCGGAGTTGTTGAGCGCAGTACCGCTTCCGCCGCCTGCCGAGACGTTTAATTCAGCATTATCGATACGTACTGCGGTTTCCGCCTGAATACCGTCGTTGCCCGAGGTTATGTCGATTTTTCCGCTTTGGATATAAACGTATCCGCGGGTCTTATCCTCGTCGTTGTCCGAACGAAAACCGTCGCTTCCGGCAACCGCCTTTATATTGCTTCCGTTTATTTTTATACAGTCCTTGCCGTTGAGCGCTACGTTTTCGGCGTTCACGTCGAGGGTGCAATTCGCGATAACAAGGTCGTCTTTAGAAACAATACCGTGCTTGTTATTACCCTTGACGGTAATTTTTCCCGTACCGTTTACAGTAAGGTCGGCTCGGGAGAAGATAGCGCCGTCGGCGTCAACGTCGGCGGAATAGGTATATCCGCTTCCGTCGGTTATTTCGTTTTCGGTATTTTCCTTAGCGGTTATAAATACCTTGTCGGCTTTTGAAATATAAATCGCGGGGCCGTCGGGGTTATTTATTTTCGCGTTGTCAAGTATAATCTGAATTTTCGCCGAGTCGGACGCGTTGACCGTGACCGAGGCAATATTTCCCGTTAGGACGTAAATTCCTTCGGTAGTTATATTTATCTTATCGTCCGAAAGAGGGGTGAAGTCCACGTCAACGTCGGTTTTTAAATCGCGGTCGGTAAAGGTAAAATCCATTCCCGAGGTGTCTTCCATGGAAAGGTCGTCGGGGATAGTTCCTTCGGGAATATCGGGCGTCGAAACGGCGCTTTCATTCACGGCAGGAGTGTTGCTGTTGCAAGCGGTAAGAATCAAAAGCGACGCGAGAAGAATTGCGGTTATTCTTATAAATTTCAAAGCTCCTCGCCTCCCTCGGGATTCTCGGTGACCGAAATTTCAAGATTGCCGTTACGGCAACGGAGCTTGTCGATGAATTCTTTGGTTTTTGTGCGGTCCTTAAGCTCGATTTTGTAGGTGAGCTTGAAAAGACTTCCCATATTGCTCGTTTTTGTTTGAGTGAGTCGGTATTTGTCGGTGTATTCCTTGAAGACGTCCTCGAAAGCGTCGGTAAAGTTGAGCGTTTCGGGTACGGTTACGTTAAGAATCAGCATTCTGTCGTCGCCGAAGGGAATTACCGAAAGAACGATCATAACCGCCGAAACGATAACCGTAAACAATAATGCGATAGTCACGAATCCTCCCGCGCAAGCCAAGCCTGCGGTCATCGAAAGGAATATCGCCGCGATATCCTTAGCCTTGCCGGGGACCGAACGGAATCTGACGAGCGAAAATGCACCCATTACCGCAACACCCGTACCGATGTTTCCGTTTACCATAGTGATCACCGTAGAAACAATCATAGGTAAAAGGACAAGCGAAATAAGAAAGCTTTTCGTGGAGTGGGTTTTAAACGAGGCGCCGAACGCGGTGATTATACCGCATATAAGCGCGGAAGCGAGGCATATAAAGAAACCCGAGGCGGTTATTCCGCCGGATATAACAGATTCAAACAGTACAGACATATTTTTCTTCTCCTTTTGTTTCGGACGATAGGGAATCGCGGTAGGAATTCGCGTATTTGGAATAGGACGTCGGGTATATTTTGCATTTATCAAGAGCGTGCGCGAGCCATAAAGGAATAGCTCCGTCGGTTTTGATCTCGAGTATAAATTCGTTTTCGGGAAGAATCGTTTTTCCGTACGAGCCGTTTTCGAGCTTGAGATCGTTTTCGCGGTAGCGCACTGCCGAGTCGAAGGTTACTCTTACCGTCGGCGTGTCCTTCGCGAAATATGCCTCTCGCTCGTAGGAGACAAGCATCATCGGCTTTGGGTTTTTGTAAAAATCCATCGCGTATTCGATCTCATTCATAATCTGGGACTCTTCGGGGCGAACGCGTGAGGCGAGGTATTCGTAAGCGGTTTTCAGCGGGAGAGATATACGGCGCTTGTAAACGACGCCCTTGTATTTCTTTTTTATCTCAAGGAACACCTTCGTATCGGGGGTAGGGACGCCGTAGCTTCTTAATCTGAGCTTTTCCTTGTACGCCCTCGCATCGATCGAGTTGCGGATCAAAAGATAGTCGGGAGTATCTATGTAAAGGCTTGATATAGTGTTTTTTCCGTGCTCGTCGGGGATGAGATATTCTCCTATCTCCGAAAGAAGCTTTTCCTTTTTTCGGAGGTCGACGCGGTATTTCTTCTCTGCTCGCTTGAAAATATATATATCCATATCGCGTTACCTCCTTATTTATTATAATACGGTATTTTTCTTAAATTTACCTAAAAGCATCGGCGAGCGATTCGAGATCGTTGACGACGCTTTCCGGTGAAAGGATTTTAACGTCGCCGCCGAAGCTTAAGACCCAGCCGAAGAAAACGGGACTCGGTACGATGTTTACGGTTATTCTGAATCGGTCGCCGTCCTTTAAAATTACGGTATCGCTTCCGAAACGGTCGAGCATAGTGTTGGCGAGACGGTTGGCGCAGGAAAGGGTAATTCTCATCGGCTCGCCGCCGAACATTCCGAAGACCGATTTTGAATAGGACGATATGTTGAACTTTTTAAATTCCTCTTCGCCGCTTCTCTTAAAATCGGTTATACCTGCGCGTATCATTTTGTCTACGCGGTAGTGGCGCATTTCGCCGTAGGTCAGATCGTATCCGACGAGATAATAGTTGTTGTCGTCCCAAACGAGTGCCCAAGGGCTTACGCGGTATCGTTCGCCGTTACGGCGAAGCTCCTTTTTCTTTTCGGGGGTCCATTGGAAATAGGAGAATGCGATGTCGCGGTCGGACTCGATAGCGATATGTATCTTATCGACGGTGTCCAAAACGTCGCTGTCAACCTCGCTTACACGGTCGGAAACGAACACCGAACGGTTAAGAGAGGGACGGTCGTGAACGTCGGTAAGCGAAGTAAGCTTTTTTATAAGCTGCTTGCTTTGACCTTCGGGGATGAATTTTGACGAGCTGACTGCGTCTACCAAAAGCTTCAATTCGGAAATTTCGAATTCGCGCTTGTCGATATAATATCCGACGGTCCTTCCTCTTGCGGTTTTTACGTCGGTTCCGAGCATGATAAGCGTTTCGATATCGTTGTATATGCTTTTTCTTTCGGCGGATATGCCTCGGCTTTTGAGCTCGGCGATTATCTCCTTCATCGTCATAGGGTGGTTTTTCGAGGTGTATTCCAATAATATCGAGCGTAAAACTGCGAGCTTTTGCTTTTGGTTTCCCGATCTCGGCATATTTCCGCCTCCTTTTTACCTATTTATTATATAATAGACCAACTTTTCACCGAATTCAATACAAAATACGATGAAATTGTAAAAATTCAATAGAAATTTCGTAAAAAACCCTTGACAAGTACTTGAAAAGGTGTTAATATAGTAAACTGCATTATAATGCGGATGATATGCCATAAATGTCAGAACTGTAATGACAAAATGCGCTGTTTTTCCGCACCGGAGAACGAACACCGTGGAGATTCCCGCTTTGAAAAGCGGAGAAAATGAATGGAGTGATTGGTCAAATGGTGAAAGAACGACTTCTCGGAAAAAACCTCAGAATGTCTTTTTCCAAGAACGATGAGGTTCTCGAAATTCCTAACCTTATTGAAGTACAGAAAAAGTCCTTCAAGGAGTTTGTGGAGCGTGACATTGGCGACGTATTAAGGGATATCTCGCCTATGGCGGACTATTCGGGCAACCTTATTATTGAATTCGTCGATTATTCTCTCGATGAAGCCCCCAAGTATACCATCGCAGAGTGTAAGGATCGCGATCTCAACTACGCTACCCCCTTTAAGGTGACTGTACGTCTTACTAACAAGATCACCAGCGAGGTCAAGGAGCAGGAGATCTATATGGGCGATTTCCCGCTCATGACGGACAGCGGTACCTTTATTATCAACGGCGCAGAGCGTGTCGTTGTATCTCAGGTCGTCCGCTCGCCCGGAATTTATTACGAGGCAATCGACGATAAATCCGGCAGACATCTCCTTGCCGCTACCGTTATCCCTTATCGCGGTGCGTGGCTTGAATACGAAACCGATAACTCGGACGTATTTTACGTTCGTATCGATAAGAACCGTAAAATTCCGATTACCGTATTGCTTCGTGCTTTCGGTCTCGGATCTAACGAGGCTATTCTTGAAAAATTCGGCGACGAGCCCCTTCTTAAGGCTACCTTCGAGAAGGATACTATGCTTGCCGAGGTTGACCGCGTTATCCAGTCCGGCGGCATGACCAACCCCGTTGACGAGGCACTTAAGGAAATTTACCGTAAATTGCGCCCCGGCGATCCTCCTATCGTCGAAAGCGCTCAGATACTTATTAATAACCTCTTCTTTGACGAGAAGAGATACGACATTTCTCCGGTCGGCAGATATAAATTCAATAAGAAGCTTGCTCTTGCAAAGCGTATTACCGGTCATACCCTTGCCCGCGATGCCGTTTCGCCCGTTACCGGCGAGCTCATCTATGAGGCAGGCAGAAAGCTTTCTCGCTCCGAGGCTGAGGCTCTCGAGCGCGCAGGCGTTTGCGAGGTTTGGCTTACCGCTGAGGAGGAAGAAAAGACTGTTGAGGTTAAGGTATTCTCTAACTATATGGTCGATGCTTCCGCCGTTACCGGTATTTCCGACGATATTCTCGGACTCGGCGAATACGTTGCTCTCGCTCCTCTTATGCGTATCATCGGTGAGGTTGGCCTCTCCGACGTTGACGCGTTCAAGAAGGCTTGCGATAAGGCACACGACGAGCTTATTCCCAAGCATATCACTATCGACGATATCTTCGCTTCGGTCAACTATATTACCTGTCTCTACCACGAGATCGGTAAGACCGACGATATCGACCACCTCGGAAACCGTCGCTTGCGTTCTGTTGGTGAGCTCTTGCTTAACCAGCTCCGTATCGGATTTTCGAGAATGGACAAGATAGTTAAGGAAAAGATGACTACTCAGGATATCGATACCGTTACTCCTCAGTCTCTCATCAATATCCGTCCTATCGTTTCGGCTATCCGTGACTTCTTCGGCTCGAGCCCTCTTTCTCAGTTCATGGATCAGGCGAACCCTCTTGCAGAGCTTACTCATAAGAGAAGACTTTCCGCGCTCGGTCCCGGCGGTCTCTCCCGTGACAGAGCTTCCTTCGAGGTTCGAGACGTTCACTATACCCATTACGGAAGAATGTGTCCTATCGAAACCCCTGAAGGTCCTAACATCGGTCTTATCTCTTCGCTTGCTACCTATGCGAAGATCAATAAATTCGGATTTATCGAGGCTCCCTACCGTGTCGTTAAGAACGGCGTCGTAACCGACGAGGTCGTTTATCTCTCTGCTGACGCCGAGGATGAATACGTTGTTGCTACCGCTAACGAGCCTATCGATGAAAACGGTAACTTCTTGAACCGTAAGGTTGTTGCACGTCACCGTGACGAAATCCTCGAATTCGAGGCTGCAAAAATCGACCTTATGGACGTTTCGCCGAAGATGGTCGTTTCGGTTGCTACCGCGATGATCCCCTTCCTTGAAAACGACGATAACACTCGTGCACTCATGGGTTCGAACATGCAGAAGCAGGCTGTTCCTCTTATGATCACCGAGTCTCCCGTCATCGGTACCGGTATGGAATACAAGGCTGCATACGACAGCGGTGTTCTCGTTATCTGTAAAAACGACGGTATCGTTGAAAGCGTTTCCTCTTCGTCCGTTGTTGTCCGTAAGGATGAGGGCGGCACCGACGTTTATAACCTTATCAAGTTCAAGCGCTCTAACCAGGGTACCTGCGTAAACCAGCGTCCTATCGTAAGAAAGGGCGAGCGTGTCCACGCCGGCGACGTTATTGCCGACGGTCCCGCTACCGATAACGGTGAAGTTGCGCTCGGTAAGAACGTTCTTATCGGCTTTATGACTTGGGAAGGCTATAACTACGAGGACGCGGTCCTTCTTAACGAACGTCTTGTTCGTGACGACGTTTATACTTCTATCCATATTGAAGAATACTATTGCGAATCGAGAGATACCAAGCTCGGTCCGGAAGAAATCACCCGTGAGCTTCCCAACGTCGGCGACGACGCGCTCCGTGATCTTGACGCCGATGGTATCATTCGTATCGGTGCCGAGGTTCACTCCGGTGATATCCTCGTAGGTAAGGTTACTCCCAAGGGTGAAACCGAGCTTACCGCCGAGGAAAGATTGCTCCGTGCGATCTTCGGTGAAAAGGCACGCGAGGTTCGCGATACTTCTTTGAAGCTTCCTCACGGCGAATCGGGTATCGTTGTTGACGTTCAGGTATTCTCCCGTGATGATTGCGACATTCTCGCTCCCGGTGTTATTAAGGTTGCCAGAGTTTATATCGCCCAGAAGAGAAAGATCTCCGTCGGCGATAAGATGGCGGGCCGTCACGGTAACAAGGGTGTTATTTCCCGTATTCTCCCGAGCGAAGATATGCCCTTCCTCGCGGACGGTACTCCTCTTGATATCGTTCTTAACCCGTTGGGCGTTCCTTCCCGTATGAATATCGGTCAGGTTCTTGAGGTCCACCTTGGACGTGCGGCTAAGGCACTTGGCTGGAAGGTTATGACTCCCGTATTCGACGGTGCGAACGAAAAGGACATCGAAGAATGTCTCGCAAAGGCTAACGTTTACCGCGATCTCAGATATGATGAGAATCCCGACGGTAAGGCTATCTATAAAGAAATGATCAATCCCGAAAGCGGCAAGCCTTATATCGAAAAGCTTTCCCGCGAATGGATTGCCGACAATAAGGACGAGTTCGACGCTCTCCGCGCCGAAAACCTTATCAAGGTCGTTGACGGCAAGACCGTTCTTTACGACGGACGTACCGGTATGCCCTTTGATAACCCCGTTACTGTCGGCTATATGTACTTCCTTAAGCTTCACC